>DAOWNJ010000029.1 GCA_030642645.1 Dehalococcoidia bacterium
AACAGCCATCAGGAACTCCTCCCCATCCTTTCTGATAACGAGCTCCCCAGGCTGGAGAATGGTGAGGAGTGGGGCGTGGTTGGGGAGGACAGCAAGCTGCCCCTCCACCCCCCAGGCGATAACTATATCTACCTCCTCGGAGTATAGAGTCCGCTCCGCTGTTAGAATCTCAAAATCTAGCTTTGCCATAGTTTTCTATCTCAGCCAAACGACACAAAATAGCCTTCCCCCCTTAGACGGCAACCCCCATCCCCCTGGCCTTCTCCACTGCCTCCTCTATCGGGCCTACCATATAGAAAGCCTGCTCTGGGAGGTGGTCATACTTACCATCAAGTATCTCCCTGAACCCCTTCACCGTCTCCTTAATCGGGACATACCTCCCTTCCGTTCCGGTGAATGCCTCGGCAACGAACATGGGCTGGGAGAGGAACCTCTGTATCTTTCGGGCACGGGTAACGGTTAGCTTGTCCTCGTCTGAGAGCTCCTCCATCCCAAGGATGGCGATTATATCCTGAAGCTCCTTATAACGCTGAAGCACCTTCTGGACCCCACGAGCCACATTGTAGTGCTCCTCCCCTACAACCTTCGGGTCAAGGATTCTGGATGTGGAGGTAAGCGGGTCAACGGCGGGATAGAGCCCCTGCTCAGAGATGGACCTCTCAAGGGCGATGATGGCATCGAGGTGACCATATGTGGTAACAATTCCGGGGTCGGTGTAGTCATCAGCAGGCACATATATTGCCTGGAAGGAGGTGATGGAGCCCTTCTTTGTTGATGTGATCCTCTCCTCAAGCTCCCCCATCTCCGTGCCCAGTGTTGGCTGGTAGCCGACAGCCGATGGCATCCGTCCCAGAAGGGCTGAGACCTCCATACCCGCCAGGATATATCGATAGATATTATCAATGAAAAGGAGCACATCCTGCCCCTCGACATCGCGGAAATACTCCGCCATGGTAAGACCGGTGAGCCCGATGCGCACCCTTACACCAGGGGGCTCATTCATCTGACCAAAGACGAGACATGTCTTGTCTATAACCCCTGAAGACCTCATCTCATTCCAGAGGTCGTTCCCCTCTCTAGACCTCTCCCCCACCCCGGCAAATACAGAGAAACCCCCATGCTCGGTGGCGATGTTATGGATAAGTTCCATGATGATCACCGTCTTCCCCACCCCGGCACCACCATAGGCCCCTACCTTCCCTCCTTTGGTAAACGGGGTGATGAGGTCGATGACCTTGAGTCCAGTCTCCAGCATCTGGGTAGAGGTCTCCTGCTCCTGAAGAGTGGGGGGTGGGCGGTGGATAGGCCAGTACTCCTCGGCCTCAACCGGGCCGAGTCTATCGATCGCCTCACCATAGACATTAAAGAGCCTTCCAAGGGTGCAGCGCCCAACAGGGACAGCAATCGGGGCACCGGTGTCAATCGCCTCTATCCCCCGCTGAAGCCCATCGGTAGGGGTCAAGGCCACGCAGCGAACCCAGTTATTCCCAACATGCTGCTGGACCTCAAGGACGATCTTATCCCCGTCAACAGGAATCTCGATGGCATTAAATAGTGCCGGTAGCTCCTCAGGGGGGAACTCTACATCAACAACCGTCCCGATAACCTGCTCAACCTTACCTTTTGCCATTTCTCAACCTCCTTACTCAAGTGCCACAACACCACCGATTATGTCCATGAGTTCCTTAGTTATCATCTCCTGTCGAGCCTTATTATACATAAGGGTTAAATCCTGAACCAGGTCATTTGCGTTATCAGTGGCACTACGCATCGCCACCATCCTCGCTGACTGCTCGCTGGCGATAGCCTCAAGAATGGCGTGATATACCTGCATCTCCACGAACCTGGGCAGAAGCCCCGCCAGGACAATGCGGCTTGATGGCTCATAGATATACTCCACACCAACCCCCTCAGCTACCTCAGGCTCGACGGGGAGAAGTTGCTCCATCACCGGCCTCTGGACCATCGTGGTGACGAACCTAGGATAGGCCAGATATACTCGGTCGACAAGCCTGCCGGTGTAATCATCTATCACGATTCGGGATATTGGCAGGGTATCAAGCAGGGTAGGTCGGTCCCCTATCTCAATGAACTCGGCATGAACATCCTGACCGGTGCGGAGCATGAAGTCCCTCCCCCTCCTTCCCACGGCTATGATGGTAGCCATAACCCCCTGCTCTAGGATGAATCCAGCACTCTCCCGATTGACATTGCTGTTCAGGCCACCGCAGAGGCCACGATCTGCGGTGATATGCACAATAGTTATCCTCTCCACCGACCTGCGCTCGAGGAGGGGATGGAGGGCCTCACCCTCTTGGGGAAGGGCGGCGAGGTGGGCCACAAGCTTGGTCATTCTCTCTGCATATGGGCGGGTGGCGATAACCCTCTCCTGGCACCGCTTCATCTTTGAGGTGGCAATCATCTCCATCGCCTTTGTTATCTTGGCGGTGCTCTGAATGCTCCTTATTCTTCTACGGATTACACGAATATTGGCCATCTTTACTATTGCCTCTTCAAAAGGTCAAGGTCTGTTTGAACTCCATTATCGCTGCCTTTAAAAGCTCCTCTGTCGCATCTGACATCTGCTTCTCTGAAGCGATGTGCTTACCGATCTCAGGGTGGTTCGTCTCCATAAAGCGTTGGAAGTTATTCTCAAAGTCGCTAGTCCTATCTACAGGGACATCGTCGAGATAGCCATTGATAACGGCGTAGAGGATCATCACCTGCTTCTCAACGGGTATAGGGACATACTGGGGCTGTTTTAATACCTCGGTGCATCGCTGCCCGAGAGCAAGCTGATCCCTGGTCGCCTTATCCAGGTCTGCGGTTCCAAACTGGGCGAAGGCTGAGAGCTCCCTGAACTGGGCAAGGTCGAGCCTCAGCTTCCCAGTCACCCGCTTCATCGCCTTGGTCTGGGCGGCACCTCCCACCCTTGATACCGAGAGACCAACATTCAAAGCAGGGCGAATTCCAGCATTGAACAGGTCAGTCTCAAGGTATATCTGGCCATCGGTGATAGAGATAACATTGGTCGGGATGTAGGCAGAAACATCCCCGGCCTGGGTCTCGATGATGGGTAGTGCGGTGAGGGAGCCACCACCAAACTCGGGGGCGTATTTCGCCGCCCTCTCCAGGAGGCGGCTGTGGAGATAGAATATATCACCAGGGTAGGCCTCACGGCCCGGTGGTCGCCTCAGGAGGAGGGAGAACTGCCGATAGGCCCAGGCGTGCTTTGTGAGGTCATCATAGATGATGAGGACATCTTGCCCCTTCTCCATGAACTCCTCACCTATGGCACAACCGGCATACGGGGCCAGGTACTGGAGGGCTGCGGGATCAGAGGCACCAGCTGAGACAACAACGGTATGCTCCATCGCCCCATAGCTCTCCAGGGTGGCGATTACCTGGGCAACCTTTGATATTTTCTGACCTATGGCAACATAGATGCAAATAAGGTCCCCACCCTTTTGGTTGATGATGGTATCGATGGCAATGGCACTCTTTCCCGTCGAGCGGTCCCCAATGATGAGCTCACGCTGCCCCCTACCCAAGGGGATCATACTATCTATCGCCTTTATCCCGGTCTGCACCGGGGTATCAACCGGACTGCGGAGGGTAACATTTGGGGCCACCTGTTCAACAGGACGGGTCCGCTCATACCTTATTGGCCCCTTGCCATCGAGGGGGTTGCCCAGAGGGTCTATCACCCTCCCAATGAGCCCATCCCCCACAGGGACCTCGGCGATCCTATCGGTGCATCTCACCTCATCCCCTTCCTTGACCTTAGTGTAGTCACCGAGGATGATGGCACCAACGGTATCCTCCTCCAGGTTAAGGGCAATCCCCATAATGCTGTTGGGGAACTCAAGGAGCTCGTTATACTTCACCCCGGAGAGCCCGTGGATCCGGGCGATGCCATCCGCCACCTCGACAACCGTCCCCACATCCACCATCGTCACCGGGGCGCCGAACTGCTCTATCTGCTCCTTTATAATTGAGGTAATATCCCTGCCATAAACCATCTAACCCACCTCCGATACACTATTTTATCACAAAAGGCCTATATTTTATGTAATGACTTGCTTTCGCAAGGCTGATCCCATTACTACCTTGCTGCCCCTATCAGATCCCTTCTCAGTTGAGCAAGCTTTCCCTTTGTGCTGCCATCGATCAGCCTATCGCCTATCCTGATAACGAGGCCACCATCTATATCAGGGTCAACCCGGGTTGAGAGAACCACCCTCTTGCCCCGCTTCTCGGACAGACCCTGGGCTATCCTCTCCCTCTGCACATCATCAATGGGGATAGCGGTGGTAACCTCAGCGTGCTCTATGCCATAACAGGCATCCACCAGCCTCTCATACTCAGAGGTGATACCCTCGGTTATCCTCACCCTCCCCTTGACCACCAGGAGGTGGGCCAGGTTCATTGCAAGCTGGCTTATCCCCTCCAGCCTCTCATGCAGGAGAGCCTCCTTATCCTTAAATGGGATATTAGGTGCCTCTAGATAGAGGGAGAAGAGGGAGTCTCCCATCACATCGGAGACCTTCCTCAGGTCCTCCCGCCACCCCTCAAGCTCGTCCCTCTCAAGGGCGATCTCAAACACTGCCTGGGCATGGCGTCTTGCCGAAGCTCGCCTTGCCATTCCTATTCCTTCCTGAGCCCCCCGCTCTCCTCGAGGACCTCCTCGATGAGCCTCATGTGCTTCTCCCTGTCAAGGGACTCCTTGATCACCTTCTCAGCAGCCATTAGCGACAGATCGACGAACTCAGCGCGAAGCCGATCTATAGCCTCATCCCTCTCCCTCCCGATCTCGGCCTGGGCCCTAGCGAGGATGGCCTCCCCCTCCTTTTTCGCCTCCTCCCTCGCCTCCTCCCTGAGGCGCTCACCGAGCTGCTCCGCCTGGGCCACTATCGACTGCCCATCCTTACGGGCGGAATCCAGTTGCTCCTTGACCATCACCCCAGCCCTTGCCGCCTCCTGCTTTATCTCCTCGGCCTTATCCATGCTATCCTTGATTCGATTTGAACGCTCATCGAGCATCCTCATGATAGGCCTGTAGGCAAACATGACCAGAAGAGCCAGAAGAATGCCGAAACACACAATCTGTGAGAGCAGAGCCTGCCAACTAATACCAAGAAGCATATCTCAAACCCCTTTAGATTTTAGCCTATCTGATCAAGAGATCATAGGGAGAGCCATCATGATTGCCCAGGCAATAGCCGCTACGGCAACCACTACTCCGGCGACTATCGCCGCCCCAACGAGCACCATTATGAATACAGGTATCCCTTCCTCATCCATAGCTCTTCCTCCTCACTTAAGCTACCATAGCCAGGATGATCGCTATAATCAGGGCATAGATGGCAACCGCCTCGGCGAATGCGATAGCCAGGATCATATTGGTCATTATAGGACCCCTGGCCTCGGGATTTCGCCCCAGGGCCTGCATCGCCCCATAGCCCAATATCCCTATCCCCAACCCCGGCCCCAAGGCCCCCAGGCCTATGGCCAATCCTGCAGCCAGCCATTTGAATGCATCTGACAGCGCCTGTTCCATTCTTACCCCCCTTTCCTAAATTTAAGCTCACTCCTCCATAGCACGAGGAGTAACCGCAATGGTAGCGAAAACCAGGGTCAACCCACCGAAGATAAGGGCCTGAACAAACCCGAAAAGGGCCTCAAGCCCATAAAATGGCACCCCAACCACCCAGGGAACGAGAAAGCATATTATAAGCAATAGTATCATACCCGCAGTCATATTGCCAAATAGACGGAAGGTCAGGCTTACAATGCGTATGAATTCGCTTATCGTCTCTATAATGCCAACAAATATCTCTATGATTCCGGTGAAGATGCCGCCAAGCCCGGCGCGGATCCTTCCCCTGAATAGCTCGCCGATTCCCTTGAAAAGCTCGCTTACGCTAAAGAACCTGCTTATATAGCGGAAGAAACCCAGGGACCTTATCCCCATAAACTCGACGAATATGAACGAGATAAGGGCCAGAGCGAGTGGGAAGTTTATATCTGTATTTGCCTTCTTTAAGATAGGCACATCTACTATAAAGCCATGATATGTGCCAACGAATGCCCCTGGCACCCCCTCAGGTGGTGCCGCATGCCCATAGCCGAACACCTCAAAGCCTGGTATGAGCGAAATCAGGGCAGCCCCGATGACATAGAGGAAGATAGTAGCCACCACGGGGAAGAAACGGCGCCCATTCTCCCTTCCAGCAGCCTCCTCACAGAAGTTGAGAAACCACTCCATGACCCACTCCACCACATTCTGCCATCTCCCGGGGACAAGCTTCATGTTGCGAGTTGCAGTGAAGAATATCACCACCAAGACCAGGATAGTGAGCAGTGAAGCGAAGAGTGTATTGGTAAAGAAGGGCAACCCAAATATCGTTTCGGCTTCGAGGTGGACTTCAGGCTGGGGGACGGGGAAGAGGAGCATACTTAATACAGCCAGTATAACAAAGACAAGGGTTCCGATTATTCCCCAGCCTAAACAACCAAGCTTAGGCACTACCTATCCCCCTTGTCTTTATCCCGTTCCATAGCTGGTATTAACATCCGATAGACACCATACCCCGCGATAGCAACACCTAAAAGTATCCCTATTATAGCAAGGATAGGACTGGTATCAAACCTTCCATCGAGCCACAACCCTCCCATTGCCCCTGCAATAACCCATAAGGCAACCCACCACCCCACGCCTATAAGCCTTAAAGCTGCCGCCCACCTGCTCATCTCCAGCCCCCAGCCAAGCTAGTGTATCATACATCACTCCACTGGGTCAACCAGAATAGGCGAAAACCCCAGGTTCCAAACCCAGGGTTTTCAAAAAACCGTTATTCAATTTTCTTTATCTCCTTTGCCTCCTCTACCAACAAGCTGACTCCCCGTATACTATCCCTCTCCAAGGAGGTGTAGGATGTCTCCGTTGAAATTATCCAGAAACTCATGTATATCGAGCACATCATCAGCCCCAATAGACGCGCTCTCCTTAAAACTGGCATACTCCTCCCTTGATAGGTCGGTAATCACCTCTGGGCTCTTGCCCTCCTTGATAACAGCAGCCACAAGACCGTAACTGTGGCAATTGGGGCAGAACACATTCAAAAACCAGAGGTCATTGCTGTGACCAAGGATATTTATATTCTCCGGATTATAGGGATGACCACAGACCCCACACCTTATGTTGGTTATCAATCTCTTAATGAAGCGCTCATCCATCGCTGTCCTCCTCAGGAACCACCCCTTCCCAGGTCCTCAAGGTCAAGGCTATTGATGAAATCACGAAAGGCAGATAGCCTGTCCAGCTCCTCGTCATCGATTCTGTCCTCACCATCGTCCATGCTAGGGAGGACCGGCTTCCCGGTCTCATGATCGATGGTAATCGCCGCCCTATCCAGGACGGATTCCTCAGCATAGATTGGGACATCAACCCTCACCGCGAGGGCCAGGGCATCGCTGGGACGAGAGTCGATCTCCAGACACTCCCCACTAACCTCCAATATTATCCTGGCATAGAAGGTATCATTAATGAGGTCAGTGACGATGATCGAGTTGACAATAGCCCCCAAACGAGTGATGACCGACTGCAAAAGGTCATGGGTCATGGGGCGAGATACGGAGATGTCGTGTAGCTTCACCGCTATAGCATCGGCCTCAGCGGGACCGATCCAGATTGGGAGATAACGCCCATCTGCCTTCTCCTTCAATATCACCACCCTCTGATAGTTCATCATACTGACGCGGATACTATCAATCGTCATCTCGATCATCGCACTCCCCCCTCATTGTGATTCTACGCTGCTCCACCACCGATGTCAACCGCATCAACCCGAGAAACGATGGATTTCACCCTTCGCTCAAAAACTGGACGCTCTATAAGCACACGGCGATTACAGCCCAGACACCTGATCCCAATGTCGGCACCAACCCTTACCACCTGCCAATCATAGCTTCCACAGGGGTGCTTTTTCCTCATATGGACGACATCTCCAACCCTTATGTCCATCTCTACAGCTTAAGGTAAGCGTTTATCTCATCTCGGAGTGCGATGGCGGCGCTTCGCGCCGCCATCGCAAAATCAGCGCCATCTGAGGCATAGATTATCCGCCTTGATGAGCTTATGATCGTCATCCCCCCTCCAGCACCCACCCCATATCGAACTGCATCGGCCAGGCCTCCCCCCTGAGCGCCGACCCCTGGTATCAGCAGGACCATATTGGGGCAGATCTCCCTCACCCTCCTCACCCCCTCAGGGTAGGTTGCCCCAACAACAAGCCCGATATTGCCATTCCTGTTCCACTCCCTGGCCTTCTCAGCAACAAGCTCAAATAGGGGCATCCCAGAAAAGAGGAGCGATTGAAAATCAGCGGCCCCTGTATTTGAAGTTCTTGAGAGAATAAAAACCCCCTTCTCATCATAGCCCAGGAATGGCTCCACCGAGTCATATCCCATATAGGGGTTAACCGTTGCCGCATCAAATCCAAAAACATCGAAGAGGGCCCTGGCATAGAAGCGAGCGGTATTCTCAACATCGCCACATTTGGCATCACCTATTACCGGGATATCATCCGGTACATACTCAATGGTCCTCTTTAGGACATCAAGCCCATCAATACCAAGTGCCTGATAGAAGGCGAGGTTCAGCTTATAGGCGCAGACCAGGTCCCTGGTGGCATCGATGATCGCCTTATTGAAGGTAAAAACATCTACCTCGACCATCAACTCCGGGTCAGGATCAAGCCCGATACAGACGAGACTGCTGCTGGCACGAGAGGCGCTTGACAGTTTATCGATAAAGTTCATAATGCGATAATACCAAGCTACAGCCTCTTTCGTCAAGGGAATCCTTGACCA
>DAOWNJ010000122.1 GCA_030642645.1 Dehalococcoidia bacterium
GAGACCCCAATCTTGGTGAGAAGTGAGCTTTTATACCTGCATTCGGGATAGCCACTACAGGCGATGAACCTTCCGTAGCGCCCCCTCTTCACGACCAGCGGCCTGCCGCAGTGAGGGCAGTCCTCACCTAAAGGCTCATCGGCGACCTCGACCTTCTCAATACGCGATTCCGCATCCTTTAGGGTCTTCTCGAAAGGAATATAGAACTCCTCAACCACCGGGACCCATTCTCTCTCCCCATTGGCCACCTCGTCGAGTTCCTCCTCCATACGGGCGGTGAAGCCGATGTCGATGATCCCAGGGAAGTTCTCTCTCAGAAGCTCGTCAACGATGAGGCCGATCTGGAGCGGATGAAGACGGCCATCGACCCTCTCAACATATCCCCTTCCCTGAATCGTGGAAAGGGTGATGGCATAGGTGCTTGGCCTCCCGATGCCGTTCTCCTCCAAAGCTTTTACCAGTGTAGCCTCTGTATAGCGGGGTGGGGGCTGGGTGAAGTGTTGTTCGGGGACGAGGCCCAGTAGGTCGAGCCTCTCCCCCTTTCTAAGATCGGGGAGGGACTTCCTCTCCTCCCCACTATCACCCTCATCCCTCCCTTCGCTATAGAGGACTGAGAAACCAGGGAACCTGATAGAGGAGCTCCTGGCCTGTAGCAGATAGCTTTCCATCGGGCCTCTCGCCTCAACATCTACGGTGGTGACATCCATTAGTATTGGGGACATCTGGCTTGCCACCATCCTCTTCCAGATAAGCTCATAGAGCCTGAACTGGTGAGGGGAGAGGTATTGCTTTATAAGATGCGGCTCACGCCTCACCGATGTAGGGCGGATGGCCTCATGAGCCTCTTGAGCGCCCTTTACCTTCTTGGTGAAAAGGCGAGGCCTGGGGGGGAGGAAATCCGGGCCATAGTTTTCCTCAATATAGGAGCGCGTCTCCGAGATGGCCTGGTGAGAGACCCTCACCGAATCGGTCCTCATATATGTTATTAGGCCAACCGGTCCCTCGCTCCCTATAGGCAAGCCCTCGTATAATTGCTGGGCCACGGTCATTGTCTGCTTAACGGTAAATCTCAGCTTTCGCCATGCCTCCTGCTGGAGGGTGCTGGTGATAAAGGGGGGAACTGGTTGACGGCTAGTCTCTTTCTTACTCACCCTGGCAACAAGGTAATTTGCCCCCTCAAGCTCCCCAAAAACCCTGTCTGCCTCACCCTTGTCTGGTATATCGACCTTGATAAGGTCTGAGATGAAGCTCTCACCGCTAGCCTTTGCCAGCTTAGCCTCAATGGTCCAGTATTCAGTGGGAGAAAACCCCTCGACCTCCTTCTCGCGGTCAACGATCATCCTCAGTGCCACTGACTGGACCCTCCCGGCAGATAGCCCTCCTCTTACCTTCTTCCACAGGATGGGGCTGAGCTTGTAGCCAACCAGCCTATCGAGGATTCGCCTTGCCTGCTGGGCGTTGACCAGACACATATCAATCCCTCTGGTGTGGTGAAATGCCTCGATCACTGCCTCCCTGGTTATCTCATGAAAGACCACGCGCTTTGTCGGCACCCTATCCAGTTTTGCTGCCTCGATCAGATGCCAGGAGATCGCCTCCCCCTCTCGATCGGGGTCAGTAGCTAAATAGACTGAGGAGGCGTTCTTAGCTGCTTCAATTAGCCCTTTAACGACCTCCCTTTTCTCCTTAGGAATGATGTATTTCGGGGCGAAGCCATTCTCCACATCCACCCCCAGGCTTGTCTTCGGCAGATCACGCACATGCCCGATGGATGCCTTGACCATGTATTTATTTCCCAAAATCTTGGCGATTGTCTTCGCCTTGGCAGGGGACTCGACGATGACCAGCTCCTTACTCATTACTCAACCCTTACCTTATAATCCGCCCGTGCCTCGCGGGCGATGACATAGTTCATTCCCCCAAGCTGCCTCACCACCCCCTTTAGCTCCATCATCGCCAGGGTGCTTGAGAGATCAGATATAGGCAGGCTGCTACTACGGCAGAGCTCGTCGATGTGGGTTGGTTCCTGAGAGAGATGCTTCAGAATGAGGGACTCGGTATCCGTGGCCGGGACTAGCTCCCTCATCTCTATCTGCTGGGTCACCATGGTCAGGTTCAACTCCTCAAGTATATCGCTGTAGTCCCGGACTAACTTTGCCCCCTCCTGGATTAGCTTGTTTGTTCCCTTGCTTGCCGACGAAAGGATGCTCCCAGGGATGGCGAAGACCTCCCGGTTCTGCTCAAGGGCGAGGCTGGCGGTAATGAGGGCACCGCTGGCCTCACCGGCTTCAACAACAAGCACCCCCAGGCTCATCCCGCTCATAAGGCGGTTTCGGCGTGGGAAGTTCTCCGATTTTGGCCTGGTGCCCAGGGGTAACTCGCTTACCAGGGCACCATGCTGCATGATCTCCCGTGCCAGTCCTACATGCTCACTGGGGTAAACAACGTCCAGCCCGCAACCGAATACAGCGATGGTCCTCCCCCCTGCATCGATAGCGGCGCGGTGAGCTATGGAGTCAACCCCCTTTGCCAGGCCGCTTATGATGGTTATCTTTGTCCTTGCCAGGTCCTCAACGATCTGCTCGGTTACCTGCCTCCCGTAGATAGTGGCGCGGCGTGTTCCGACCACAGCAATAGACCACTCATCCTCGGGGATAATCGAACCCCTGACATAGAGAACGGGGGGACAGTCATATATCTCCTTCAGCCTCTGAGGATAATCATCATCATTCCATGTAAGCGCCTTCACCCGGTAGCTCTCCAGCTTCTCCATCTCGGCTTCAAGGGAGACCTTGGGACGGGTGGCTGAGATCGCCTGAATCGACCTCCTGTCCAGCCCTGCGGAGGCGAGCTCATCAGGGCTGGCATACCAGGCAGCCTCAAGACTCCCGAAGCGGTCCTCCAGAAGGCGGAACCTTGCCCTCCCGATGCCGGGCACCAGGTCAAAGCCTACCCAATACTTAGTATCACTCATAATCAGGCCATTTTAGCATAGGAGCAAAATGAAGGCAAACTTGCTTATGAAAGCAAGTGGGGAACAGCACGGGACGACCTAAAGGGCAAAAAAGGTCGTAAGAGCGGAGAGGGTGGGATTCGAACCCACGGTCGCCAAAGGCGACACGCGCTCTCCAGGCGCGCCTGATCGGCCACTCCAGCACCTC
>DAOWNJ010000109.1 GCA_030642645.1 Dehalococcoidia bacterium
CGGTAAAATCCTGATGACAATAATGTTTGAGCAATTCAGAAGAGACCTCCGGAACATAAGGAGCGTCTTCAGGACCCGATCATGCAGAGCGATTAGCTAACTGGAGGAGGTAAGGAGATTCGATATCTCCCTTAACAGAACGAAGCAAAACCCTTTTCGAAAGTTTTACTTCTTGTACAGAATGGTGGGCAGTAGAGGACTTGAACCTCCGACCTCCTGTGTGTAAGACAGGCGCTCTAACCACTGAGCTAACCGCCCATTATGGTACGCCTGGTGGGATTTGAACCCACGACCTCAGCCTCCGCAGGGCTGCGCTCTATCCAGTTGAGCTACAGGCGCATAAGCATCTCGTAGAGCGAGATATTGTACCACAATTTTTATTAATTGGTGCCGAAGGTGGGATTTGAACCCACACGCCCTTAAGGACACTACGCCCTGAACGTAGCGCGTCTGCCATTCCGCCACTTCGGCTTTCCAAATGAACCTTGACAAAGGGCAGAAACCCCTTGCCTCATTTCTGAGCGATTATAAGCTATGGGCGCCTTGGTGGTCAATAGGCCCGCATCCGGTTCAGGCCGATTGAACAATCTAGACAATCGCTATTTGAGAGATGTGGGGAGGTCTTGACAAAAAAGAGGAAAGCTTTTACAATTAGAGGCGGAAAGCGGCAACCGCTTTCCGCCTCTACTGGCAGGGGGGTCTAGGGTTGAAAAAGGTCTATATAATAGAAGATGTCTGTATTGGCTGTGGCCTTTGCCGGGTCTACTGCCAGGTGGAACACTCCCGGTCGAGGGACATAATCAAGGCGTTCAAGAGAGAGGCCCCTCGCCCCCTGCCCCGAATCCGTGTGGAGAGAAAGGGTGAGGTCTCGTTTGCCATTCAATGTCGCCAGTGCGCTGAACCTTGGTGCGTCTATTCCTGTCTGACCGGCGCCATGTGTAGGAACCCGGCAACTGGTGTAGTGAGTGTTGATGAGGGCAAGTGTATTGGGTGCTGGACATGTCTTTTGGCCTGTCCCTATGGGGCATTGTTCAGGGATGAAAACAAGAAGGTTGTCGCCAAATGTGACCTTTGCCCAGAGCATGAGGTGCCAGTTTGTGTGACCAACTGCCCTAACGAAGCGCTGGTGTTGAGTATAGATGGCTAAGATTTTAGCGAAAACGATGAGAACTAAATACCTGATCATAGGAAACTCGGCTGGCGGCATCGGGGCAGCCGAGGCGATACGCGAGGTGGACAAAACAGGTTCTCTCGCCATCATCTCTGATGAGCCATACCCGGCCTATTCACGGCCTCTTATCGCCAAATATCTGGCCAGGGAGCGCACCCTTGAGGGGATGCTGTTTCGCCCAACCGAGTTCTACAACCAGAGCAATATCATTTCTCTCCTGGGCAGGAGGGTTAATGGCCTGGGGCTGGAATCTCACACTGCTGAACTCGATGGCGGCGATAGCATTATATGGGAGAGGCTTCTCATTGCCTCAGGAGGAGTGCCGATAGTCCCCAGAATAGAGGGGGTTGGCAAAAGGGGCGTTTTCACCTTCATTACCCTTGACGATGCCAAGGCGATTGACAGTTTTCTGGATAACGCCGACAAGGCAGTAGTTATCGGCGGTGGACTTATCGGAGTGAGCGCAACCGAGGCCTTAGTAAAACGGGGGATTGAGGTCACCCTTGTCGAGATGAAGGAGAGGATCCTGAACACCATACTTGATGAGCAGGCATCCTCGATGTCTGAAGAGGCCCTCAGGCAGGCTGGGGTCAGGATCATCACCGACCATACGGTAGCTGAGATCAGCGGCGAGGGGACGGTTAGGGGAGTGGTCCTGGACAATGGGGATGAGGTTTCCTGTAATCTGTTGGTGGTGGCCATTGGGGTTGTGCCGCGCACTGAGCTTGCGCTGGGTGCTGGGATAAAGGTAAATCGTGGCATTGTGGTAGACCGCTTTATGGCTACAAACTGTCTCGATGTTTACTCCTGTGGGGATGTGGCCGAGGCCTATGATTTCGTCTATGGCGAAAACCGGCTTACCCCCATCTGGCCCAATGCCTTTATCGGGGGCAGGACTGCTGGCTACAACATGGCCGGCATCCAGACTGAATACCCAGGCGGCACAGCTATGAATTCGCTCAACTATTTCGGACTTGATATCGTTGCCGCAGGCATGGTGGTCCCGCCCGATGAGGATGGCTATGAGGTTATCAGCAAAAAAGAGGGCAGTGTCTACAAGGAGGCGGTCCTGAAGGACGACCTTCTCGTGGGAATGGTCTTTGTTGGGGACATTGAGAGGTCAGGCATAGTCTTCAGCCTGATGAGAGATCGGGTAGATGTGGGCGGCTTCAAGCAGGCGCTGGTGGCCCCTGATTTCGGTCTTGTATCTTTGCCCCGAGAGTTGTGGCAGGAGCGCCTGGAAACACCACCCTCGGGATTGGCCCCAAATCTGGTCATGCCTCTGGAGACTGAAGAAGACCTTGCCGATGAATAAATACTTTTTTGGGAGTGATGAAGATGAAAGACCTGGGTAGGATAAGCAATCCTTACTCCGATGATAAGGTAATAGATGCCTGCTCCCTCTTTGGAATGATGGACACCGCGGGGAAGCGGTTCTCCGGCAAGGGTGTGATAAGAGCCATTGCCAACATGCATGTTCGTGGCAATGGGCTGGGTGGTGGTTTTGCCATCTACGGGCTATACCCCGAATACGCCGACTACTATGCCTTTCACATAATATACCTGAGCCGGGAGGGGAAGTCAGAGGTGGAGGCTTTCCTCAAGCACAGGTTCAACCTTATTCACGCAGAGGAGGTGCCTGTCCAACCGACGCCCGCTATTGTGAACCCGCCCCTGGTATGGCGCTACTTCCTTGAGGTAGACCCACGGGAATGTGATGGAGAGTCACAGGACGACTATGTAGTGGACAGGGTCATGGAGATCAACACCAAGGTCAAGGATTCCTTCGTCTTCTCCAGCGGCAAGGATATGGCGGTGTTCAAGGGGGCGGGCTACCCCGAGGAGATAGCCGAATACTTCTGCCTGGAGCACTACGAGGGTTATTTGTGGACTGCTCACGGCAGGTTCCCCACCAATACCCCTGGCTGGTGGGGTGGGTCACACCCTTTCAGCCTCCTGGACTGGACAGTGGTCCACAACGGCGAGATCTCCTCTTATGGCATAAACCGGCGCTACCTGGAGCAGTTTGGCTACCATTGCACTATGCAGACCGACACCGAGGTTGTGGCCTATGCCATTGACCTCTTGATGCGAAAGCACGGCCTTCCTATAGAGATAGTGGCCAGGATACTGGCGCCCCCTTTCTGGGACGCTATAGAGCGCTATTCTCCGGATGAGCGAAAACTACTCCTGACCTTGCGTCAGGTGTATGGCAGCCTTCTCTTAAACGGGCCTTTCACGGTAATCATCGCCCATCATGGTGAAATGATTGGGTTTACCGATAGGATAAGGCTGCGCCCTCTCACCGTGGGGGTAAAGGAGTCAGTGCTCTACCTCTCATCAGAGGAGTCGGCTATTCGCCTGGTCTGCCCGGAGCTGGAGCGGGCATGGAGTCCGATGGGTGGTGAGCCCATAGTGGGAAGCCTCAAGAAACCCCTTGTGCCTCAAGAGGTGGCTGTTTGAGGGGGGCGATATCCGATTCTAACTAATAGGGGATAAAGTGAAGACTTATCTGCCGCCAAAGTTTATCGTGGAGCGAGACCCGGAGCGGTGCATCCAGTGCCAGGTGTGCGTTAACCAGTGCAC
>DAOWNJ010000039.1 GCA_030642645.1 Dehalococcoidia bacterium
GGCTCTTAGAGAGGGAGAGAAGTATGCTGTAGACCCACTCTTTGAATACCTTTTTGATCTACACCCCTTCTTAAAAGAGATTGAGGAATATAAGGATGTAACCTTTATCAATAGTCCCATTGAAGATATGCCATCTGATAGAAATTTCGACATAATATTCCTGCTAGGAGCACTTGAGCACATCGGTGAAATAGAGCCAGTTATTGCCAAAATAGACGACCTTCTGGCACCCTACGGCACCCTGGTTGTTCTGGTTGCTTCTTATGCAAATTCCGCTATAAAGAACATCATGAGCTTCTTCGATATCTACCCCTACCACCCACACCACTTTGTTAATGAGGATATCATCGGGCTGTTCTCAAGCTACAGGCTCAAAAAGCAGGAGCAAATGTTCGAAATCTATCGTGAATGCCCTTTCAAAAAACAAGGGGTGAAGCACGAAGTCTATCGTATTGATAAGGCCATAGCCAGGATATGGCAATTATCAGGTGAGTGGGGAAAGAGCAAGAACATCCTGTTCGCTTCAAAGATTTTGCTGTGTTATAGCCTCGCCTCTCTTATCGCATTGCTTAAACGAGAAGAGAGGCCAATTTACCCATTTGCAAAGCTCTGGGTTTTTGTTTTCCAGAAGCAGTAGAATAAATATGCTGAAAAGGCCTGCAAAATGAAGGTAGTGCACCTTAGCATGGGAGTTACGCCAGTGCCCCCCGGCGATGAAGCCGCCGGGGTAGAGGGATACATTTATCAGCTAACCCATCACCTTGGACTACTGGGATGTCAGGTTCATGTTATCGATATTAAGGGGGGAGCGCAACAGAGGGAGAAAAGGCGGGAATCACGAGCCAGATTCCATGAAGTCTGGCACCCTCCTCTGCCTCACAGGTATAATTCCCGTTTCTTGCAGCACTTTTTCAATTATCTGCTCATAATGTCGCAGGTTCTTCTTTTCGCCTTACTATCTGCCTTTGCCTTAAATAGGCTGCTTGGTAGCGAGAAAATAGATGTCATTCATACGCATAATAGAGAAGCTGCCATCGCCGCCGTGGTAGTGAACAGATTGAGGCGAAATGCTGCTGCGGTGGTCTACACCCCACAGGCAGCCTTTGGGTTGAACAAATTAACCTGGCGTAAAAAGCTTATCAATTTCGCCGAGATCCCTGCCCTCAGGTGGGTTGACCATGTTATTGCCCTGACCCCGGCGGTCAAAGGGTGGCTGGTGTCCGAATTCAACCTCGACCCGGCTAAAATAACCCCAATCCATGTAGGCACCGCTCTTGATGAGATAGAGCAGTTCCTCTCCCATAAGACGGGGGCTTGCCATAGATCAAATATAGTGCTCTGTGTTGGCATGATTTCCTCCAGGAAAAACCAGCTTACCGCGGTCAAAGCCATATCACAGGTAGTGGCAGTACACCCTGAGGTCAAACTCATTTTCACTGGTCCCATTACTGAGGCGAATTATCTCAACTCGATACAGAGGTTCATCGCTGAAAATGACCTTTCACGGTGGGTAGAAGTTAGAGGAGAGGTAACCAGGCAGGAACTATATACTCTCTATAGCGATGCTGTTCTCTTTCTCTTTCCCACCACGGCTGAAGTTCAGCCGACTGTTCTGATGGAGGCGTTGGCTTTTGGTCTCCCGGTGGTTGCCTCCAATATAGGGCCGATTGCAGATGTGGTGAGCGAGGAGGGGAGCGCTATCCTGGTTGACCCATATGATGTGGATGGGATAGCTTCGGCAGTCATCCGACTGCTTGAGGATAGCTCGCTGAGGCAATCGATGTCTGAGAGGGCAGGGAAGCTGGCCCAGAGTTTATCCTATGAACATGTTGCTGCCCGGCACCTTGCCCTGTATGAGGAGCTGGCTCAAAATAAGAAGCAATCATTTAAATAGGCAGCTTTTTGAGTATTCTCTTTCCACTGTTGAAATCAGGAATGGAGGTTGAAAAATGAGCAAAATACTTGTTTGCCGACTAGCAGACTTCGAAAACATGGGGGCTACAGGACTTTTAATGGGCCTGATAAAAAGCCTCCGAAGCTATATGCCAGATGTAGAGATAATACTGCTTAGTTCTCAACCAGATAAGTATAGAGAGTTCGCAAAAAAGCTGGGCATAGAATTGCGTCCGCACCCCTGGGCGGGAGCGTGGAAGAGTGGGTGGCTAGCTCTAGCTAGCCATACTTTTTTAATCTCCTTCGATTTCTGCCGCTGCTTTCTTTGTCGCTTGGCTGGAAGACTCGACAAACGTGTAAAGACCCCCTATGAACAGTATGATGTAGTCATAGATAGCAATGAGGATAACCTTGATGAGCCCGCTTATGGTTCGCGTGCAATCATCATGTCCTTGTTTCCAACGCTCTTGGAGTGGGCAATCTTTAGAAGACCTATGGCAACAACTCCCACTGATGTAGGACCATTCACCACGAGACGTACCAGGTGGCTAGCCAGATTTGTTCTCAATAGGGTAGATGTTCTGGCGCTGAGGGAGGAAGTAAGCTATGATTATTGCCAACAGTTAGGTTTGAGTAAACCAAAGATATGCCTGACTGGGGAGGCTGCCTTTCTCCTGGAGCCAGCCCCTCAAGAAAAGGTTGAGCTGATTCTACAGCAAGAAGGCATCACTAAGATTAAAGGTGATAAGCCATTCATTGGATTCTCCCCCAATTGGCTGGAAATGGAGCTCTTCGCTTTCTCTAATTCTATAAGCAGCGAGGAGAGAGCAGGAAAATATGTCAAGCTTATGGCGGCAATGATTGACTACATTGTGGACAGACTGAATGCCACAGTTTGCTTTATTCCCCATGTTACAAGTGGTGGTAGCGATGACAGGGAGGTATGTTATCGAATATATGAGCAGGTGAAGAGCAAGCAGGCGGTAGGAGTGCTGCGGGGTAAATATCTGCCTGATGAGATAAAGGGAGTCATCGGTAGCTGCGACATGTTTATCGGCTGCCGTATGCACTCAGCCATTGCCGCCACATCGCAGGGCGTCCCTACTGTGGCTATCGCCTATGCAGACAAGTTTTATCGGATTATCGGCAACACTATGGGGCAGGAGAAATACATCGTCGACATCCGAACCCCAAGCTTTGACGAGCTTCTGGGTGAGCTGAAGTTAAAGCTCGACTCCCTCTGGGAGAATAGAGATAAGGTTGCGACGGAGCTAATAGAAAGGGCTAAAATAGCTCAACAGCAAGTCTTGCTTTATGGCAAGATGGTAAAGGAATTGGTGGAATGCTCAAAGGCGTCGGTATAAGCGCCTTAAACCCCTCAAGCTTATGAGCTTGCTTGCCAGTCCCTCCACACGGATCAAAGGTGCGATAAGCCCCTGCAAATAGCGCCTCGATAGGGACATATGGAAATAAAATCGCAAGGAACGGAGGTAAGTGATGAATTTCGCTTTAGGTAGCTCCGCCCTGTAGTCTGGCTGCTTTTTACCCATTAAATGCGCTACATGAGACCTTGCTTCATAATCAGACTTCTTCGCCCCCATCCGCCTAACCTTGCTACCTTCTATGCTCTCCAGTGCTATTTCCCCTTTTGCTATGGCTTGTTCCAGTAGGTTTTCCCCTATTCTGCTTCTGGAGATTACTACCGAGGTGCCAATCTTGTCCTGTTCCATCACCTCAGGCAGCCAGGCGTCGCCCAAGGAAATATCGGCAAAGTCATTTATCTGGTCACAGCACAAGGTGCAGCGCCAGGGGATGAAAAAGCCAAGACCAAGAAAGATCATATGCTCATCATGAGATATGAGCTTCCTGGTGCCATTCTTGAGATGGATAGTCATAGAGCCTGGCCATCCCTCACCGCGGTAGTCAAGCTGAGCAATGCCTTCTTGCTTAACACCATATTTACGGAGCACAAATTCGGTTCCGGAAAAGTTCATAGGATGGAGACATAAAAGCCCCAGATGGAGAACTATCCTCTCTCTGAGCTTCTTATTAACTAACTCGGCTTTCCTTATGCCGTGGATATGGCAGGGCAGCCCGACAACGGCGAATTTGCCCTCCTCTTTGAGAATTTCTTTTAGTGCTATGTTTGCTGGCACGGGGCAATATTTGGATTTAGAAGCCGAGATGATCTCCTCCCTGGTTCTGGCTATGAAAGGCTGTGGCTCTAGGGGTCTATCTTCCTTCATCTTGGTAACCAAAGCTCCATCGATAAGGCCTTCATCTAGGGCGAAGGCGAGCAACGCCGTCACTAAGCCGCCGGAGGCTGAGTTATACCTGATGTCATAATCAGTGGCATGACCAATATAGCAATTGATGTAATTCCCCAGTAGAATGTCCTCAGGCTGTTTGCCAAAGATTTCGGAGTTTAGTTGTTTGAAATCCACAGCATGCCCGGGGCAGACCCCCAAGCAAATTCCGCATTCATTACATCTTTCCATGTCTAGTTGAGGGACATAAATCCCTTTAGAGTTGTCTATCACCATCTCTACAGCATCTCTGGGACAGATGCCTACACAGGTTCCGCAGCCGGTACAGAGGCTGTCTTTTAGCACCGAGTTGATGGTTTTATCAACTTTCATAGTTTAGCTCTCCTTTCTTGAAATAAAGTGCCACCGATCCTGTGCAATAGCTCTCACTTTTTGAGCCAGCTTGCTGCAATTATCAAGGCGACGATCCCCTGAGCGGCAAGCCGGGCAATACCTGCTCCGTTGATGCCCATTTGGGGCAGGAGCAGGCAGGTCAGTCCAAGAGTAACTGCTGCTGTAAAAGCGGTCAAACCTACAAGCACCCCTAGCTTCTTCTCCACCCTCTTTATTGACAAATAGGTAATGTTAATTGCAAAGGGCAAGTTAGATATGGCCATAATTCGAAGCAGGGTGGTGCCATTCTCAGCATAGGGACCACCGAAAAGTAGTAGAAGCTTATCGGCAATAGCCAGCATAAGAATGACTGCAGGCACAAGGATGAGGAACACCATCTTCAGGCTTCGCCAGATATTAAGCCCCAATTTCTCCTCCTCGTTAGAACCCTCGGCAAAAAGGGAGGTTGAGGCAGAGCTGGATACCATAGCGGGCATGGTCCCAATTGCCCAGGCGATATAGAAATAGGCATTTGACTCTGCACCCAGCAGGTTTACTACCATGATAGGCATGACCACGCTAGGGGCAGCCCAGAAAAGGACGGAGAGATAATTGGCAAAGGAGAAGCGCCGCATAACACCTATCACTTCCCTGTTAATGGTGGGGAAGGGGCGATAGCCAGGTTGGATTCGAGGCAGAAACAGGAAGAGGCACAATAGCAACACTACGCATAAAGAGATACCCCAGGAGGCGAAGATGCCGAAGGAGTGGAAATATGCCGCCAGCAGAATGGGCAAAGGAAGCTTCAACAGGCAGAAGATGAGGTTCTTGGCTACTACAAAGCCAGTTCGGCGCTTAGCTATGAAGGTCTCTTCTGTTAAGTACAAAACCTGATTGACGATGGCAAAAATAACAAAAGCAGCGAGGTAGAAGGGGTCCTGTCTGATGAAGAGGAGGGCTGGGGACCAGAAACCGAGGCCGGCGATGAAGATGAAAGCGACTGCGAGCGAGGCCAGTGTGCCGATGGTGAAGATAGTATTAATCATCGAGTTAGCATTTTCGCCGGAGTGGGGGAGAAACCTGACCAGCCCCATTCCCAGCCCCAGGTGGGAGAAGAGCACCACAAATCCCACCGCCGCGATCACAGCTGAAGCCAAGCCTACATCCTCTGGGGAATAGAACCTGGCAACTACTATCCAGAAGGCGAAGCCGAGGAGCGCGCTTAACGCGCTGGCAGCCATCAGGTAGATGGCATTGGAGTAAAGAGAGGTACGAAAAAGCTGCTTCAGCCTTTCCTTTGAGGTTGCAGTTCTTACAACCTCGTTGAGGAAAGTATAGGTCTGGGAGCTAAAGGACTTTAGCAGTTGCCACAAGTTGAGTGAGGCTCTCCTTCCACTTTCTCAAGTGGTGCGTCAATTCCATATCAGGGCGATTATAATACGGCTATCTCAGAACTGAACCGCCCAAAGGTGTCGCTTAAAGAGGCCCAAATGGTTCATTGTCAATGCCTAGACCTTAGGATAAACTTAGGGCAATGGTGCCACTTGCCCGCTCTCCTGTTAACAGGGGTTTAAGAAAGGCAATCGACCTTCTATTTGTTGTAGAGCCCGCCTGGGTGATTGCTGCGCTGGCTGCCATATGTCTTTTGGTCAGCCTTGGAGTCGAAGGCCCCTGGATATGGGTTGCGCTGGCGGTCATCCTGCTTCCTTTCCCACTTCGTTTGTGGCGATACCATCGCCTCAGCTTCGGTACCCCCTTCGATATTCCCATCGCCATCTTCTTGCTGGGCATCTTCGTGGGGTTATGGGTCTCAGGGGATATTGCCCTCAGCCTTAGGGCGTTTGCGACCTTTATCGCCTGTGCCTCTTTCTACTATACCATGGTCAATTATTCTGAGGCCGGCCGGCTGCTTAAGTGGGGACTCCCGATATACGCCCTCATTGTAGCGGTGGTGGCCATCTTTGCCTTTGGTCAGGGGCCCTCTGCTGGCAGCGGAACAGGCTTTCTAAACTCCTGGGCATATAGCCTGGCCCAGTCATTGCCTGACCTGCCCATTACGCTGGGTATCTCTGGACTTGCCCTCAACCTGGTGGTTGTTGCGGCTATCTGCCTTGGCCTTGTCATCTTCACCAAAAGGCGATCCCTCCGCGCCGTAACCATCCCCGCATTTTTATTCTTTTTGTGCACCTTGACTTTGGAAAATCAGGCCTCGCTGGCTCGGTTTTTCACCGGGGAGAGCATCCAGGGCCGCATCCCATTGTGGACGGCGACATTCGAGATGATGAACGGTTACCACATCTTCACCGGCATCGGCCTAGGTTACTGGGCGGTGGTATATAACCCTGAAATGACCCCCCTCTGCATCACCCACCCCCATAATGCCTATCTCCAGCTCTATGCTGATGTTGGTATCCTAGGATTGGTAGCGCTAATTCTGGCAATTATCGTAGTTGTAAGGCTTTCCTGGAGGATATTGAGGTCACCCCGTGATAACCCCTGGTACGGGTTTGGCATCGGGGTGGTGATGGCTATCGCGGCCACGGCCGTTGCAAGCATTGTCATAAGCGCATCATTCGGGATACCGGTCGCAGGAGAGTGCGACTATCGCTACCTAGCATCACCCATCTTGTGGGTACTGGGGGCTCTCCTGGTGATTGCATATCGTTCATTGAGCAGCCCGAATCTCTCTCCCAAGCTCGAGGGCAGATAGTGGAACTCATAATTATTGTCGTATTATCACTGGTGTTGGTGCCGCTGGCCCTGCTAACCTCAGGGGTGGCGAGGATCATCCTCGGGCTTTTATTTGTCCTCTTCTTCCCAGGCTATACCCTGATAGCAGCCCTGTTCCCCAGGAAGGGAAGCCTCAGTGGCGTTGAGCGCCTGGCATTAAGCCTCGGTCTTTCCATAGCTGTAGTTCCCCTTATAGGGCTTGTCCTCAACTACGCCCCCTGGGGGATCACGGCTTGTTCTTTCCTCTTCTCCATCCTGGGATTTGTGGTCATTATGGCGGCTATAGCCCTGTACCGGCGTAGAAGGCTACCCTCAGAGGTGCGATTCGAGCCAGACCTCAAGATCAGGCCACCGGCCCTATCATGGAGAAAGCGGAGCCGCATGGACTGGGCAATTACCGGACTGCTTGCCATTGCAGTAGCTGGGGCGATAGGGGTGCTTATCTGGACAGTAGCCACACCAAAGGTGGGGGAGGCATTTACCGAGTTTTATATCCTGGAGGCGGAGGAGACGGCCGGTCGTTATCCCCAGGAGCTCACCCTTGGTGAGGAGGGGGTGGTGACCCTGGGCATAGTAAATCATGAATACCAGGATGTGGACTACTGGGTGGTGGTGAGCATCAATGAGGAGGAAATACAGGATATAGGGCTGATAAACCTGGAGCATGGTGAGA
>DAOWNJ010000138.1 GCA_030642645.1 Dehalococcoidia bacterium
AGGCCGAGAGCGCCCCGGCAAGGACCACAGGGAGGTGGATTCCCAATGCATTGGCAATAGGGAAGCCGATGCCCAGACACGCCAGAAAGGCTGCCATGCTACCCCCAAGGCTCTTGCCAAAGAACCTTATCCTGCCTAAAGTCCCACCAACAAGGCCAGCCATAGGGTCACCGATGGCCAGGAAAAGGAGCGATATTGCCGCTATCCGCTCATCAAATATGAGAAAGACGATGAGGGTCGAGATGAGGACATAGCTAGCCCCGGTGGGCCTCCCCACCTCCTCCCCCCTTAAAAGGGCACCAAAGCTGGAGAAGAACCATCGGTTTACCCGCGGCAGGACGAGCCTCACCCCCTCAAAAAGAAGAAACCCTGCCGTCGTCCCCATGACGGCCCAGAGGAGCACCTCGCGGGAGATGAAAAGGGACAAAAGCGGGAAAAACGAGGTGCCGAAGAGGTGAAACAGTCTCCTTCCCAAATTGGCGACCGTGGTCTAAAATTCTGATATAATAGTCAATTGAAGATACCCAAGAAACAGTATAGATGAAAACCTCGAACGATGCTATAGAGGGGAGTTATGGGAGAGCTTAAGAGCGCCTATGAGAGGGCAATGGAGAGGGCCGAGAGGCTGGGGAAACTCTCACCCGATGAGATGAGGGAGATGAGGGAGAAGGAGTATTCCCCCATAGGGAGTGCCCTGGCAGACAGATACCTTGAGCATGGACATC
Source organism: Dehalococcoidia bacterium (assembly GCA_030642645.1). GTDB lineage: Bacteria > Chloroflexota > Dehalococcoidia > E44-bin15 > DAOWNJ01 > DAOWNJ01. Next base: position 726 of record DAOWNJ010000138.1, read on the forward strand.
TCGGCATCTTCACCGAGGAGGTGGGCAAATACATGGGGGAGGAGGGGGATATTGCCAGGAGGGCAGCATCGCTGAGGCTGGTGGAAAGGATAGGGCTTGATGCCCCCAACACCTCAAGGAAGGCCATAGAGGGCATAATCGCCTTAAGGGGTGATGAGGGGATAGGGGTAATGGAGAGGATAAGCTCCCTCATCAATGATTACCAGGAAGAGAACAGGAGGAAATACGACTCACAGAGGGAGGAGGTGGAGAGGAGGGTTAAAGAGGTCTTGCATCAATTGAGGATCTCGGGCAGCGCCATCGGGGGGGTCAATGTCCAGCAAAGCCAAGCCTGGGAGGAGGTCTCCAGGGAACTCGGCTCCCACTTCAGCCCAACCCTTGAGGCACTGAAAGGGGAGTTATTAGATTCATTGGCAAAACCCTAGTCCTAATCCCAGATGGGGTTTATCACCAGGCCGGCTGGGGTCTTGGGATAGAAATAGGTCGATTTCAGCGGCATCCTCACCCCGGCATCGGCAACCCGGAGCACGCTCCCAATAGGGGGTAGGGTTATCAGAAATGCCAGTTGATACTCCCCTCCATCCACTCTGGAGATGGCCTCCGCCGCATCATGGGTATAGCCAAGACGCTCCCCCTCCTCACCATCCAACCCCATTATCCCCTCAATGACCTCCCAATGAAGGAGGCCTACATCGAGCTCCCCAAGAGCCGCCCTTTTGGCAGTGAGAAGTAGAAGCCTCCCCTCACCGAGGCCATAGAGGCACAGGGCAGACCCCTCCCCTTCAAGGATAGCATCCAGGGGATTGGGCAGGGGGGATTCCTCTATATCGAAGTATAGGCGAAGCCTCTCCTCAAGCCCCGCCACATCCACCCCCCGGACAAGGCGGTGGGTGGGCAGAATGGTGAGGTCGGGGTCCTCGGAGTCAAAAAGGACAACCATCACATAATCGGAGGCGCCATCCCCCCTTGATGAGTGGTAGCCGAGGGCCGTCTGGTAGCGATGATGCCCGTCCAGGATATAGAGGTTCTTATCGGCGAAGAGGGCCGATACGCTGGCTATCGCCGCCTCATCGCTCACCACCCACACACTATACCTCACCCCACCCCCATCCACGGCGTATATATCGGGCACCCCCCGGGCCATGTTTCGAAAAAAGGGGGCTTCCCCCATCGGGACGAAATGCCATCATTATCGGGCTTATATTGGCTCTCAGGCTCTCAAGAAGCCTCAGGCGGTCCGATTTCGGCCCCTCGGTGGTGAGCTCATGAGGGCGAATATGACCACCATTCCATTCCTCAAGCCTTATTCGAGCGATCAGTCCAAGGGTGCTCTTTATCGAGCCATGATGGAGGTGGCGGTGCTCGACAAGGTAGAAGGAGGGAACCTCATCCCGGATAAGGACCCCATCCCGAATCCAGCCATCCATGGTCAGGGCCGCCCTGGTGTATCTGTTATTACCTGGGGAGTCATCCAGCCTCTCCTCCCCAAACTCAAGCCTTATTATGTTATATGGGCTCCTTCGGTAGTAACCAAGCTGTTCCTGGGGGGAGATCACATCGAAGGGGGGGGTTATCAGCGGGGAGAGGTCCTTGAATTTCTCTGGATTGTAGCGAAGGCCGCGAAAGGGCTGGACACAGGCCATTGATTCTCCTTTATAATAAATATATCAAAGTCTTAGGTCAGGGTCAACGAGAAATCTATAATGAAAGGGGCTTAAATGGAGACTATAGTGAATAAGAC
>DAOWNJ010000066.1 GCA_030642645.1 Dehalococcoidia bacterium
AAGAGGCCTCGCCTCAGTCCTGATTATCCTATTTGCCTCCTCATCGCTGAACGCCCCCACCATCGCTGAGATTGACAGGCGGTAGCTTAACCTCTATATCAGAGCACATAGTAGGCCACGCCCCATGTCCCGGGGCCCATATGGGTTCCGGTTACTATAGACAGGTTTATATGGTAGAGCTCCTCGCAATCGAAGTTCTCCCGGAGGGCCTTTTCCGCAATATCGGCCTGCTCCCGGTTATCGGCATCTTCTATAATGACCCTTATCCTCCTGTCACCAAGCCTGTCCATATCCGACCTTATCCTTTCCAGGATGAAATTTAGCCCCTGCTTGTGGGTCCTTACCCTGCCGAATGGTGTTGTTACCCCATCCCTGAAGCCGATCAAGGGTTTCTGCGAGAGCAGATTCCCAAGGAGTGCCTGGGCACGGCCTATCCTGCCACCTTTCGCCAGATACTCAAGGGTATTGAAGACGATAACCTCGTCTATCCTCCCCTTGTTCTTCTCCACGAAGGCCAGTATCTCCTCCACTGTGGCCCCTGAGCTGGCGAACCTCGCCGCCTCTATAGCGGTAAGGGCCTGATGGGCTGCCGTCTGCCCGGTGTCATAGACCTCTATCCTCTGATCGGGGAACTCCTCCTTTGCCATAAGCGCCAGCTCATAGGTAGCTGTATATTGGGAGGAGATGGTCAGGTAAAGGATAGGCTCGCTGGAGGCCTGGGCCAATTTGCGGTATGTCTCTTGGATGTCCAGAGGGGTTGGGTGGGATGTTGTTGGCAGCTTCTTTGCCACCCTCATGTCACGGTAATACTGACGAGCGTCAAACTCAAAGTCCTCGACTATCGTCTTTCCCTCAATGAAGGCATAGTAAGGGATAACCGTTATACCGAATTCGTCTGCCATCTCCTTGGTCAGTCCTCCAGTGCTACAGGTGACGACCCTTACAGTCATAATTGCCTCCTTTATTCTGAGAGCCTTCGCTGTGCCTCTGCCTCAATGATCTGATAGACCCTCTGAAGTGGGATGTGGTTTTCAATGGCGATGCGGCGGCAGTCCTCAAACTCAGGTGATACCCTGATGCCCTTCTCATAGAGCCTCTTTATCTTCACCCTTACCCTTCCCAGGCTTGAGTTGAACTCTATCGCCTCCCTCTCTGAAACATGCCTCCTTAAAGGCTGGATGCGGACGCCGAGGGTTGATGTCTCACTGAGGATAACCTCCACCACCCTGCCCTCTACATCCCTTGGCGCCAGGATGCTGAGCATCGTCGCCGGTCGGTTCTTCTTCATCTGGATAGGGGTGAGCCAGACATCAGCCGCCCCCTCCTCAAAGAGGCGCTCCATTACATAGCCATAAACTTCAGGGCTCATATCATCGATGTTGGTCTCAAAGAGGAGGAGGTCTCCCTCATCCATGACCTCCTCCCCGATCCAAACCCTCATTATATTGGGGAGCTCCACAAGATGGCGAGAGCCTACCCCGCAGCCGACCCTCTCCAGGGAGATTGTTGGGGGGGAGAAGGAGGCGAGGGTTGTCAGGATGGCTGCACCGGTCGGGGTTACCAGTTCCGCATCGGGGGATGGGGAGGGGCGGATGGGGGCACCCGCCGTGGCTATGAGCTCAAGGGTCGCCGGGGCGGGGACGGGGAGGACCCCTTCTTGGGTCGAGACAGCCCCGCTTCCGCTGGGAAAAGGGGAGCAATATACCCTCTCGACCCCCAGAAGCTCAAGCCCTACAACCGCCCCCATGATGTCGATGATGGTGTCAAGTGAGCCCAGCTCATGGAGGTGCACCTCCTTAATAGGAATGCGATGGGCCCTGGCTTCAGCCTCACCAAGGCGCTGAAAGATAGCCATGCCCTTCTCCCTCGCCTGCCCTGATAGTGAGCTGTCCCTTATTAGGGCCACCATCTCGTCGAGGGGGAGGCGCCTGGTTTGAGAAATATCAATTGTGACCTGGGTGCCTGAAACCATCCCCCTCTCTTGAGGCTCGGCCGATATATGGTAGCCGCTTAGATGAAGCTTTGAGAGCTCGCCTGCGAGAGACTCAAGTGATAGGCCAGCATCCAGAAGGGCGCCAAGGATCATGTCGCCGCTGGCCCCAGCAAATAGGTCAAAATAGGCTGTTTTCATCTCACCCTAATCCCTCAAGGTCGAGGGTTATGCAAGTATAACCCAAGGCGTGGAGCCTTTCCACCACCCTCTTTTTCTCCTCTATGAGGAGCCCCATGCTACTGGAGGGGACCTCAATCCTGGCGATAGGCCCGTGATGGCGCACCCTGACCTCTCTTAGCCCCAGGCTATAGAGATAGTCCTCCGCCTCAGAGATACGCCTGAGAAGGTCAACCGTGATCGGGGTTCCGTATGGTATGCGAGTGGCAAGACAGGAGAGGGATGGCTTATCCCAGGATGGGAGGCCGAATTCGTGGGAGAGGGAGCGAATATCCTTTTTCCCCAGGCCTGCCTCTATGAGGGGGCTCCTCACCCCAAGCTCTGCTGCCGCTATCATCCCCGGCCTATTATCACTCGTGTCATCGTAGTTTGAGCCATCGATCACCCATCCGAGGCCCTCCTCGGAGGCGATCCTCAATAGTTCAGTGAAGATGCCCTTCTTGCAGTAATAGCAGCGGCTTGTGTCATTGCTCACAAAGGATGGATCCCCAAGCTCCTTTGTTTCAAGGAGGATGTGCCTGATACCTATTTTCTGGGCTATGGCCCTGGCGGATTCTGTCTCAGATTCTGGATGAATGGGCGAGATCGCAGTAACCGCCACCGCCTTTTTGCCCAGGACCTTATGGGCAATGAAGGCAAGGAAGGTGCTATCGACCCCTCCTGAGTAGGCGATGAGGGTGGAGCCGAGGTCATTGAGTATGGATTCAAGATGGCCGAGCTTCGTGTTCATGGCGTTTTCTCCTTGAAAGGGCCACCCTCATCGCCTCCCCCAGAGAGCCGACGCCGATGAGCTCCATCCCCCCCGGGGCAGTAATCCCTTTAGCCGAGGCAGGGATGAGGCACCTCTGAAAACCAAGCCTGGCCGCCTCGGCGATCCTCCTATCGATTTGAGGGGCCATTCTCAGTTCACCGCTGAGCCCAACCTCCCCTATGGCTACAAGAGCAGGGTCAACCTGAATATCCTGGAGGCTTGATGCTATGGCAAGGGCGATGGCCAAGTCTGCCGAGGGCTCGCTTATCTTGAGCCCGCCAACTACATTGGCGATTATATCCTGACCCCCCAGGGCGAGTCCGGCACGCTTTGTGAGCACTGCTATAACCATGAGGAGCCTGTTGAAATCAACCCCGTTGGCTGTTCTCCTCGGAAGGCCGAAGCTTGTTGTGCTGGTGAGGGCCTGGATCTCGACAAGGATTGGCCTTGACCCCTCAAGGGTTGGGACCACTGCTGAGCCTATTGCCCCCTGGGCACGCCCGGAGAGAAGGGCAAGGGAAGGGTTTTCCACCTCCATAAGCCCCCCCTCCCCCATCTCGAAGAGCCCAACCTCATTTGTTGAGCCGAAGCGGTTCTTGGCGCTCCTGAGGAGACGATAGGAGCTGAATGGCTCCCCCTCAAGGTAGAGGACTGTGTCTACGATGTGCTCCAGCGCCTTTGGCCCGGCGATAGCCCCCTCCTTGGTAACATGGCCGGTGATGAATAAAGGGGTATTGGAGGGCTTTGCCCACCTCATCAGCCTCATGGTGCACTCCCGAACCTGAGACAGGCTTCCCGGGACTGCCCCCATCTCATCAATGTAGACTGTCTGTATGGAATCGATGACGGCAAGGCTCGGGGATGCCTCGGTGAGACTCTGGATGATGAGCTCCAGGTCGGTCTCAGTGAGGAGATAGAGCCCCCTCCCATCAACCCCAAGGCGATCAGCCCTGAGCTTTATCTGATGGGCTGACTCCTCGCCGGAGACATAGATAACCCTCTCCCCCTTACGGGCCAGGAGTGCTGATGCCTGAAGGAGGAGGGTGGACTTCCCGATCCCTGGGTCGCCCCCGATGAGGACGAGGGAGCCGGGGACTATCCCTCCCCCAAGCACCCTGTTGAACTCGGCTAAGGGGAGGGTGATGCGGGGCAGATCATCACTTGAGACCCCTGAGAGCTCCCGGGGCTTGTCTCCCTGGTGGCGGGGTGGTTTTTTTGGAGTGAGCTTCACCTCGACAAAGCTATTCCACTCTTGGCAATCTGGGCAGCGCCCCAGCCACTTCGGGCTCTCACGACCACAGTTCTGGCAAACAAAGGTGGTCTTCGAGTGGGATCTCTCCATGGTCCAAACCTCACTTATTTGCACTAGTTTCGCATTTTCCCGATGCGAAATCAATAACACCTTCAGAGTGTGGTATAATTCCACCATGTAGGAGGTGGAAATTGGGCGGGCCACTGGATATAACCGTATACTATGACTATCTGTGCCCCTGGTGCTATGTTGCAGCAGTCCGGCTACAGAAGATAAAGGAGGAATACGGCGATAGGGTCGCCATCACCTGGAAGGGCCTCCCCCTGTCGATGGGCCGCGTTCAACAGGGCTCTGTTACCAGCTCTTATATCAACGATGTCAGGGCCAGGGTATGCCAGGAGGAGGGCAGTATATCCTGTGGGGTGTGGCCTGTGTCGGGCCCGCTGCCCTCTTCAAGCCTGCCTGCACTTGTGGCCAGCAAATGCGCCCGGTTTCAGGGAGAAGAGGCCTTCGAGCGCTACCATATGGCACTATTCAGGGCCTACCTTGAGGAATGTAGAGATATAAGCAGGTGTGAGATCCTCATCTCAATTGCAAGAGAAACAGGGCTTGATGAGGGGCGGTTTACATATGACCTGGATAGCGGGGAGCACGAGAAAGTGGTTCTGGAAGAGTATGAAGAGGCAAAGGCTCTCCCCTTTTCAGGCCTCCCCACGGTGATATTTGAAGGTGGCTTCCCTATAGAAGGGGCGCTCCCAATTGAGATTTATCGAAGGGCAATTGAGCGGCTCATCGACTGAGGGTTATCCCTTCATCGCCGCTATTACTTCATCTGAGCTCCTCACCCTGCCTGAGCGGCGAAAGGTATTAGTGAGCGGGTAGCGGTCGGACTCCTCCATCATATCGGCGCAGCAGTCGCTGAGCACTATGGTGTGGAAGCCCAGGTCCCTTGCCCCGCGAACGGTATTCTCCACGCACCCGCTGGTGATGACCCCGCCAACCAGGAGGGTATCTATCCCCCTTGTGCGTAGTAAAAGCTCCAGGTCTGTCCCATGGGAGGCGTTCGACCCTCGCTTCTCGATGACATAATCCCCTGGTTCAGGCCTGATCTCATCGATGAAATCGGCCCCCTTCGTCCCCTCGATCATCCTCGGCGGCATCTCCCCCTCCTTTGCTCTTCACTGGCCTCACCAGGAAGATGAGCACCATCCCTATTATACAAAGCACCGCTGAGATTATAAAGGCCAGGTTGTAGCTTCCAAGGGTATCGTGTATATAGGCGTAGACAATTGGCCCGG
>DAOWNJ010000135.1 GCA_030642645.1 Dehalococcoidia bacterium
ATTGTAGGCACTGGAGAGACGGAATATTCCAAGAACTCAGGGATGAGCAACCTCGCCCTTCTCCTTCAGGCAGCGGTGAGGGCCATCGATGATGCCGGACTAAGTCCAAAGGACATCGATGGGATAATCCCCGGTATAATGGGCGTCGCCGCCGAGGATATTATGAGCAACTTCGGCACCAAGGACCTGAGATATACTGTTACCGTCCATATGGGCGGAGCCAGCGCAGTGGCATCACTTCAGAGCGCCGCAATGGCTGTGGCCACAGGGGTCGCAAGCAATGTCCTCTGCGTTACCGGCTGGAATGGCTACTCAGGGATGAGGGTCGGCGCCATCGGGGGGGTGGGTGGATTTGAGCTCCCTATGATGCCACAGATGAGGGATTTCGAGATACCCTACGGGGTATTCGTCCCCGCTCACTGGTATTCACCAATGGCCAGGAGGCATATGTATGAATACGGCACCACCAGCCGCCAGTTCGGGGCGGTGGCGGTTGCCATAAGAAAGCATGCCCAATTGAATCCCAGGGCGATGATGAGAGGAAGGCCGATGACCATTGAGGACCATCAGAGCTCCCGCATGGTGGCTGAGCCCTTCCATCTTTTCGACTGCTGCCTTGAGAGCGATGGGGCGGCGGCTGTGGTGGTAACCTCTGCCGAGAGGGCAAGGGATATGAGGCATCGCCCTGTATATATAATGGGCATTGCCGAGGGGCACCCTGATTCCCCCAATCAGATAACCAATCGCCCGGTCATGACCGAGCTTGGGATAAAGAAGGCGGCACCAAAGGCCTTCCAAATGGCTGGGGTAACCCCAAAGGACATCGATGTCGCCGAGATATATGACTGCTTCACCTATATCGTTATCTGCCAACTGGAGGACATCGGGTTCTGCAAGAAGGGGGAGGGTGGCCCATTCGTTGAGGGAGGGAGAATTGAGCTTGGTGGGGGGCTACCAGTCAATACCCACGGCGGCCTCCTCTCACAGGCCCATATACTGGGGATGAACCACATCGTTGAGGCAGTGAAGCAGCTAAGGGGAGATGCCGGAGAGGCACAGGTCAAGGATGCCGAGATAGCCCTGGTCTCTGGATATGGTGACCTCGGCGATGGCTCTGTGGCGATATTGAGGAGGTGAAGATGTCTGAATATAATAAGCCTCTTCCCGAGATAACCCCTGAATCTCAGGGGTTCTGGGAGGGGTGTAAGAGACATGAGCTCCTGATACAGAGGTGCCGGGAATGCGGCACCTTTCGTCATTACCCCCGTGTTATGTGCCCAAACTGCGGCTCCTGGGATACCGAGTGGTTCAGGGTCTCTGGCAAGGGAAGGGTCTACACCTGGACGCTTGCCGTTCAGCCATTTCACCCCGGATTTGTAGAGGATGCCCCCTATGCAGCAGTGGTTGTTGAATTGGATGAGGGGGTAAGGATGGTGGCCAATATCATCGATACAAATCCTGAGGACCTTTATATCGGGATGCCGCTTGAGGTCGTCTTCGATGATGTTACCGAGGAGGTAACACTCCCCAGATTCAGAAGGTCTTCCTGAGGTCAGAATATGGTTGTCATCGGCCTTACCGGTGGTATATTGAGCGGGAAGAGCACCGTGTCAGGGATGCTCCAAGAGAGGGGGGCAGTTGTCATCGATGCCGATAAGGTTGGCCATGAGGTCTATCTGCCCCATACGGATGGGTGGAGGGGGGTTGTGGCAGCATTTGGTAGGGAGATACTGAAGGAGAACGATGAGGTCGACAGAAAGAGGCTGGGAGAGATCGTCTTTGGAGACCCGAAGGCCCTGGAGCGACTCAATTATATCATGCACCCCAGAATGCATGATATAATGAAGGGAAGGCTCGAAGAGCTCAGGAGGCAGGGGGTTGAGGGTGTGGTCCTGGAGGCAGCGATACTCATTGAGGCAGGCTGGACCGACCTTGTTGACCAGGTCTGGGTGACCCTGACCCCTGAGGAAAGGGTGATGGACAGACTAAAGGAAAGGGGAGGCCTCAGTGAGGAAGAGGCTCGCTCCCGCATCCGCTCCCAGATGCCGATATGGGAGAAGGCAAGGCTTGCCGATGTGGTGATCAATACCGATTGCCCCATCGAGGAGACTAAAGCCGCAGTGAACAGGCTATGGGAGGGGATTCAACATAGTGTAATATAACCTAGGGAAAGGAATAAAGGATGTCTAACGAAACAGTAAGGACGCTCTACAAGGAACATGTAATCGAGGAGTATGTGGCCAGGGAGGAGCCCTACTATCTCCCGATAAAGGACGAGGTGGAGATATTCGAGGCCGCATATGCCCAGAAGATACCGGTCCTCCTCAAGGGGCCAACTGGCTGTGGAAAGACAAGGTTCCTGGAGTATATGGCATATAAACTGGGCAAACCGCTTACCGTGGTGAGACCCCGCTCCAAAGAGCCTTCCCCTACTATCGAGAAGCAGGGGCTTCCCCTGATCACCGTCGCCTGCCATGAGGACCTCACCGCAAGCGACCTTGTGGGGAGGTATCTCCTCGAGGGGGAGCGGACCGCATGGATAGATGGCCCCCTGACCAGGGCGGTCAAGGCGGGGGGTATCTGCTACCTCGACGAGGTCGTGGAGGCAAGGAAGGATACCACCGTCCTCATCCACCCCCTCACCGACCACAGGAGGATCCTCCCCATTGAGAAGAGGGGACAGCTCCTTGAGGCTGGCGAGGGCTTTCTCCTGGTCATATCCTATAATCCCGGATACCAG
>DAOWNJ010000157.1 GCA_030642645.1 Dehalococcoidia bacterium
CATATAGCTGGCCATAGAGGCCGAAGATCCGCTCTGCTTCGAAGGCCACTCGCTGTGATAGCTCGCTTCCATATACCTTTCCTGATGATGCCATCCATGCGGTGGTCGCAATCGCCTCCATTCCACCGGTCTCCTGGAGCCATGCTATGCGGTATGCGAGGGCTCTTCCTGCCTCAGTCTCTATAGCTAGCTGTGCCAGCCTTGAGCGGATGAGAGGGTTTTCAGCGAGGGTCTTATCGTTCCACTTTGTCTCCTTGCAGAACTTTACCAGGTCCTCTACATCTGCCATGTTTCCGGCAAATCCACCTACACCTGACCTCTCGAAGTTCATGGTCATCCTGGTAACTGCCCAGCCCTGGTTCTCCTCTCCGACCATGTTCCTTGCCGGGACCCTCACATCGTCGTAGTAGGTCTCATTGTACAGATGGGAGCCGTCCATGCTTATGAGCGGCCTTACGGTGATACCAGGTGTCTTCATATCGACCAGGAAGTAAGAGATACCCCGGCTCCTCTTTGTCTCAGGGTCAGTCCTTGCGAGCATGAATGTCCAGTCGGAAAAGTGAGCACCGCTATTCCAGGTCTTCTGACCATTGATAATATAGTCGTCACCATCCCTCACCGCCCTTGTTGTAAGGGAAGCGAGGTCTGAGCCTGCATTCGGCTCGCTCCATCCCTGGCACCACCATCTCTCACCCCTGCAGATAGGGGGGAGGTGCTCCTTCTTCTGCTCCTCTGTTCCGGCTACGATGAGGGTGGGCCCACACATGCCAATGCCGAAGCCGTCTCCTGTTGGGGCATGATGGTATCCTGCAGACTCAGCGCGGATGAGCTGCTCCAGGATGCTCCAGCCGCTTCCCCCGTACTCCTTTGGATAGTGGCCGACAAGCCATCCCTTCTCTGCTAGCTTCGAACACACCATTTTGGAGAATGGGAAGCCCTCCTCGCCGAGGCTATCCTCCAGGCTTCCTGTCCATGTAGGTGGTGCGTCCTTCATTACCTCTTCGAAGAAATCATCGAAATCCTTCTTCATAGCCAGTTGTTCTGGTGTCCACTTAAAGTCCATCCTCACCTCCTTTATTTTAATTGATCATAAAAAGAAAAAGCCCATGCCACACAAGGCATCAGCTCTCTTCTGTAATTCAGGTGCCCAATAGATCGCCACGAGGAAACACTCATCCCTCAACTGACCCTTGAAGAGGTATCATCGGCGAGGGAATACTACACCTCTTCGCCAAGAAAGTCAACCCTTTTAATCAAAGCTTATCGCCAGACAGGTCACTGTCCTGGAGATGCCAGGGATAGGGTGAATCTTTGAGGTGACCAGGTCGCCAACGGCATTGAGGTCTGGCATCTCAACGATAGCGATGATATCATAGGGTCCGGTCACCGCATCGGTTATGGTTACGCCCTCCATACCCTTGAGGACACCCACTACCTCCCTGGTTTTCCCCACAGCAGTCTCAATAAGAACATAGGCCCTGGTTGCCACGAGGATCACCCCCTTTGGTAGAGTATACATCCCCTGCTGGCTTAGTCAAGCCTTTAAAGCTGTCTTTTTTTCTGCTATAATTGGTTAGTCTATTTGATGTGATGTTCGATGCAGGAGGATAAAGGGGAAAATC
>DAOWNJ010000055.1 GCA_030642645.1 Dehalococcoidia bacterium
GGGTATAGCCAGGGATGATTACATCTTCATTTCTTTCGGCAAGGTCGAGGAGAGCCCCCTGAAGCCCTTTAAGCCCTTCGATGGTCTCAAGGGTTGCCTCCCTCAAGAACAGGCGCATATCGAGGGCTACCTGGTCGTTACGGGAGCGTGCAGTATGGAGCTTCTGCCCCACATCGCCGATCCTCTCGATGAGGCGGGCCTCGATATTCATGTGGATGTCCTCAAGCTCGGTCTTAAACTCAAATTTGCCCTGCTCGATCTCCTCGCGTATGGAGACGAGGCCCATCACTATAAGCTCGGCGTCCTTATCCGAGATTATGCCCACTTTAGCCAGCATCCTTGCATGGGCGATGGAGCCAGCTATATCCTGCCGATACAGGCGCCTATCAAACGGTATCGATGCGGTGTAAGCCTGCACCATTTCCCCCACCTCTTTTTTGAAGCGATCGCGTAGTGGATTCATTTACTTACCCCTCCCCCAGCTCACACATCTGTTGATAGAGCCAGCCCCACCCCCGGTCATAAAGGAACCCCACAGCCTTGTTGAGCTCTTTCTTAGCCTGGTGGTGCTCTCCATTATCCCGATGGGAGACCGCCTCCTCAAGGTGTCTCCTCACCTCATCCCGCTTATCGGGATCAGAGTCCCCGATAGCAAGCTGCCTGAGCACCGTCTGCCCCCACAGACGCTCCGCTCCGGAGGCGGGGTTTATCAGTGAGCGAAGGTTGTTTCGAATAAGTGCCAGGGTGGTCATCGCCTCTGCGGCCTTTCCCCTTTCACCGAGGTCCATATAGGCTACAGAGAGGTGATAGTAGGCGTCTGAATGTCTGGGCTTTAGCCTGGTGGCATCCCGAAGCCGTGATACAGCCAGTCCTGCTGATTCGGTGAGCTTGAACGGAACATCGACTCCATAGATTATAGCCAGCTCAGGCGTCAGGAGATAGGCCTTCCCCAGCTCGAACTGATACCTGGCGTTATCGGGCCTGAGCCTCACCGCCTCTTTGAGGTGTTCAATCGCCAGGGCAAGATCGAACCCCCTCTTTCTGGGGTTGCCATAGCGCTTTGCCTGCTTGTAATGCTCCCCCGCCTGGTCGCCTCTGAGAATTGACATAAGCTAGCCCCCCTCCCTTGGCCCCACAATCCCAAGAGGCCCATCAGGCTGCCCCACCCCCTGAATCTGGGCCTGTGTCTTCACCGGGAGCCCCCAGATATGGATGAATCCGGGTGAGGCGCTCTGGTCAAACTCATCTCCCTTGTCATAGGTGGCAAGGCTATAGCTATATAGCGACTGCGGGGATTTCCTGCCAACCACGCTTGCTGTCCCCTTAAACAGCTTCACCCTTACCGTTCCATTGACATGGCGCTGCGAGCTCTGGACATAGGAGGCGAGGTCCTGGTGGAGCGAGGCGAACCAAAGCCCATTATAGATGAGGTCAGCATACTCCGAGGCGACCCTCTCCTTGAAGCGTAGTTGATACTTGGATAGGGTCATATTCTCAAGGGCCTGGTGCGCCCCCAGTAGCACTGTCGCCGCCGGTGCCTCATAGACCTCCCTCGACTTTATCCCCACGAGCCTGTTCTCTATATGGTCGATCCTGCCAACGCCATGCCCCCCGGCAAGCTCATTCAGCTCCTCGATAAGGGAGACCCCATCCAGCTCCCTCCCATCGAGGCTCTTCGGGATTCCCCGCTCAAAGCCGATCTCAATATAAGAAGGCTCATCTGGGGTATCCCTTGGCGACCTTGTCCAGGCATAGACCTCCTCCGGGGGCTCCTCCCAAGGGTCCTCCAGAACCCCACACTCGATACTCCTCCCCCAGAGGTTCTCATCGGTTGAATATGGGCTCCTTGATGTCGCCGCAACAGGGATTGAGTGAAGCTTGGCATAGGCTATCTCCTCCTCCCTCGTCATCCCCCACTCCCTGGCCGGCGCGATGATCTTGAGGTGGGGGGAGAGGGCCCAGATGCTGACATCGAACCTCACCTGGTCATTCCCCTTTCCAGTGCAGCCGTGGGCCACGGCCGTAGCACCCTCATCATTGGCGGCGTCCACCAGCAATTTAGCGATTAAGGGGCGAGCGAGCGCCGTTGCCAGGGGGTAATGACCCTCATAGACGGCATTCGCCATAAGGGCGGGGAAGACAAAGTATTTGACAAATAGCTCCCTCGCGTCAACCACCAGTGCCTTCACCGCACCGGTATCAAGGGCCCTCCTCTGAATTGAGGCCATGTCCCCCTCAGCCCCAAGGTCGACGGTCAAGGTAATGACATCCATACCATACCTCTCACCAATCCACCTGATAGCAACAGATGTATCAAGACCACCTGAATAAGCGAGAACAACCCTATCTGTCATCTCTAGCCCCCTTACTAGTCCTCTCCCCCAAAATTCTCCTCGAGGAAGGCTTCAATCCGAGAATGGACCCCCGGGAATTCCCAGTCATAATCATGACCTGGGGCCTTCATCAATGCGATGGTTACCTTCACCCCTCCGTCGAGGGAGTTATAGGCAAAGGGGGAGGAGATTATACTGCCAAACGCTATGGATATAATGTCTCCATAGCTAAGGGTATCCAGGAATATGCCGTTATCATTTATGAGGAGCGTCCTCTGGGGCACCACATCCCTGTACCAGAAGGGGCGCCCTGCCTGGATGCCATATACCCTGTCGTTGTCCTCCAGGAGCCTCATCACCTCATTGGCGAATATCTCCGCCGTGGAGCGGCCGGTTATTATCACCCTGAGGTCCTGGTCATACCTGGTGAGGAAGGCGATCTCAGCCATAAGCTCCGGGGCCTCTGTGGGATAGCCTGCCATCTGCTCCCTCAGCTCCCAGAGGAAGCCGAGAAGCATGTCCTCAATCCTTCGATGCTCCACCACAATCGAGGTATAGCCGAGGTCGGAGAGCACCGATTGGACCCCATCCATAACCCCCTTCCACTCAGGGTCATCCTCAAGGGATGCGTAGCCAACGCCAGCGGAATTATAGATCAGGATAAAATCCACCCCTTGCGTCTCAGAATATAGCTCCACGAGCTCCTCGGCAAATTGGTCGCTCTGGGAAGGGTCATCGAAAAGGAGCTCTGCCAACCCCTGGGCCTGCTCCTCTATGAAGTCGCGGTCTCCGGGATCGGGGGAGGGGGGGAGGGATTCTATATAGGATAGAATCTCATCTGCCGGGGGCCTTCCCTGAGGGTAAAACTCGGACCAGGTAAGCCACCGGAGAAGGGGCACAGCGGTCACAATAATGACGAGACAAATCAAACAGGTACGCTTTCCAGGGAACATCTCTCAAAACCCCTTGGCTAACACCCTCTCCAGGATATTCACCGCCTCATCAACCTCCTTTTTGGTGATGATGAGTGGCGGCATAAAGCGGATTGCATTCGGCTTCACCTGGTTTATAAGAAGGCCCTCTTCGATACATGCCTTCACCACATCATTAGCTATATCGCGGTCAAATTGGAGGGCCAGAAGGAGGCCTATACCCCGAACCTGAACGATAAAATCAAATTTGGCCTTCAGCCTTTCTAGGCTAGTGACGAGGTATTCCCCAACGCGACGGCTATTTTCGACGACACCATTGTCCAAGATATACTTCAAGGTCGCATAGCCGGCAGCACATGACAGGGGGTTCCCCCCAAATGTGCTGCCATGCTCCCCTGGGGCAAATACGGAGAATTTTTCCTTTGCCAGGATTGCCCCGATGGGGACCCCACCCCCAAGCCCCTTTGCCAGGGTCATTATATCAGGTTCGATGCCCAATTGCTCGTATGCAAAGAGGGTTCCGGTGCGGCCGATGCCGGTTTGTATCTCATCCAGGATAAGGATGATGCCCTTCTCATCGCACCAATCTCGAGCCTCCTTGAAATAGCCTCGATCGGGGATATTCACCCCACCCTCCCCCTGTATTGGCTCAAGCATCAAAGCGCAGGTCCTATCGGTGGCAGCAGCCTTTATCGCCTCGACATCGTTGTATTCGACATTTACAAAGCCTTCGGGGAGGGGAACATAGGGTTCCTGGAACTTACCCTGCCCGGTAGCGGCAACCATAGCAAGGGTTCGGCCATGAAAGGAGTTCATTGCGGTTATTACCTCATAGGCACCATCCAGACGGAGTTTGCCATACCTTCTTGCGAGCTTCATCGCCCCCTCATTTACCTCGGCACCGCTATTGGAGAAGAATACCCTATCGAGCGAGCTATTCTCGACCAGAAGCTGGGCAAGGCGTATCTGCGGGATGGTGTAGAACTGGTTGCTTGTATGGATGAGGGTATTCGACTGCTCCTGGATTGCACCGACCAAGGCGGGATGGCAATGTCCGAGGCAATTCACCGCCCAACCTCCAACGAAATCGAGGTATTCCTTCCCCTTATCATCCCATACCCTCGTCCCCTCCCCCCTCACCAGGGTAACGGGCTGACGCTTAAAGGTGTTCATAAAGTATCTTTTCTCAAGCTCCTGCCAATCGGTCATTTTATCCCCTCTCAAGCGATGGTAGTCCCCTCTCCTTTTCCATCGATCTCGCGGGTCAATGCATGGGGAACCCGCCCGTCTATTATCCTTGTCTCAGAGACAGAGGAGAGGGCGCAAAGGCAAGCCTCAACCTTTGGGATCATTCCAGTAGAGATAGTCTCGCTCCTGATAAGGTGCCTCACCTCATCCGGGGATAGCCGCTTTAAGACCTCCCCATCTTTATCCAGTATGCCCTCGACATCTGTGAGGAATATAAGCCTCCAGGCCCCGATGGCGGCAGCGATGTCACCGGCGGCGGTATCTGCGTTTACATTGAGGGGCATAGCCTCGTCCCTTCCCAGGCCCAGAGGGGCGATTACCGGGATATAGCCCCCTTCAAGAACCATCTCCAGAGGCTCTGGATTTATTTTCACTATCTCCCCCACATAGCCAAGCTCAGCATCTTTGATCCCTGCCTCGATGAGCCCTCCATCGATGCCGCTCATGCCCATAGCCCTCCCGCCGGCTGACTCGATTGAGGCGACAAGCTCTTTATTTACCAGCCCGCAGAGGACAGCGACAACGACCTTTAGTGTCTCGGCATCGGTCACCCTTAGCCCTCTCTCGAACTTGGCGGGAATTCCCAGGTTGGAGAGCCACTCGGTTATCTCCTTGCCTCCGCCGTGAACCACCACCAAGGGGATTTCCCTCTTCTGGAGCTCGACAAGGTCCTCGATTGTAGTATCTCCGCTGCCGAGGGTTGAGCCGCCGATTTTAATAATGATGATGGGCTTACCCAAATTCACTCCTAGTTGTGTCGGGATGGAAAGCTCTTACGCAATAACATAACTGCGCCAACCAACAATATAAATCCCACACCAAAGGTGATAATACCCGCTATGCAATTCTGTATGTTACTTATTGCCATTCCTGCCACCATAGCAGCTAAGCCTGAACTATAGACAACGCTAAGGCCGCTGATTCTTCGACTCTTGCTGAGTTGCTTTTCGATGTTTTCTAATCTACTATCAATTTTACTGAGGCGCGTTTCGATTATTTCGATATCATTCCTTTCAGAATTGCCAGATTCATTCATGCTCTCCCTCCCTCAAGTCATATACTCGCTATTTATCCTAACATAATCCTCTGATAAATCGCAGCCCCGTCAAAGCAGTTCCAGGAATTGTTCCACACTCAGTCCCGCATCTTCAAGAATGGCGTGGAGGGTGCCCTTTGGTAAGTCTCCGGTATGCAAAGGTATAACTACTAGGTGAGGAACACCCTCTTTATGCATAGAGACATGGCTCCCTTTTTGACGATGAACACGCCAGCCTGCTTTCTCTAAAGCTGTAATAGCCTCTTTGGGCTTGACTGCTGGCAACCTTTTGCTCATTTAATTTCTACAGTAACGGTTCCCCTCTCCGGTATCCTGATACCAAGCTCTCTAGCGCTCTCTAACCAGAGCTCTATCGCCTCTTTAATCTTCTCCATTGCCTCTTCCTTAGTAGCTCCATATGAATGGCAACCTTTCAAGGCAGGGCAGAAAACATGGTATCCCCCACTATCCTCAGGCTCTAAGATGACCTCAAAGTTCTGAACAATCCTTTGTTGGCTCATTCTCTATTACCCCCTTACCTCATCTCAGGTCATATACTCGCTATTTATCCTAACATAATCCTCTGATAAATCGCAGCCCCAGGCGGTTGCATGATAGTCCCCAAGATTCAGGCACACCCGAATCGGGACCTCAGGCATGCCGAGCGCTGTCCTCACCTCTTCCCTTTCAAAAGGCAATGGAGAGCCTTTCTCCATAAGGCAGATATTATTTAGATAAAGGTCTATCTTCGACTCCTCGACCCCCGCCCCGCTCCGCCCCACCGCAGCGATTATCCTCCCCCAGTTCGGGTCTGAGCCATGAACCGCTGCCTTAACGAGAGGGGAGCCAACAACCGTTCTGGCGGCGAGCCTGGCATCAGAGAGACTCAATGCCCCCTCAACCGTTACCTCGATGAGCCTGGTGGCACCCTCTCCATCCCTTGCAATCGACTTGGCAAGGTATGTGCACCCCTCCCCCAGCGCCTTTTTAAACTCCCCACTCCCCACCCCACCTGATAAGATGGTCTTATTTTCAGCGAGGCCGTTTGCCAGTATCACCACC
>DAOWNJ010000087.1 GCA_030642645.1 Dehalococcoidia bacterium
AGTCCCGGCAGAGGTCTTGTTTGTGTCTAGCGATGTGCGCACCGTTGACCTCTCGGCACCATCGGTAGCGGTTACCTATTCCGGGACGGTAACGGTGACAGGTGAGGATGCTGCTGTCGGCACCGAGATATATGCTGCAATTGGGGAGACATACACCTCTGAAGTGGTAACCGTCACCACCGCAGGCTCCTATGAGGGCCTGGTTGTTGACCCGGGAGACAGGTCGTTCCTGGGCGAGACCGTCAGCTTCTATGTTGATGGGATGCCGGCGACGACAGATCCTGGGACCGTTACCTTCGACTCAAGGGTTGCTACCGCCGATGTGGTCAACCTTTCTGCCGAATTGGCCTCGGTTACCTATTCTGGGACGATAACGGTTGCTGGTGAGGATGCCGTCGTCGGAACCGAGATATATGCTGCAATCGGGGAGACATACACCTCTGAAGTGGTAACCGTCACCACCGAGGGCTCCTACGAGGGCCTGGTTGTTGACCCGGGAGACAGGTCATTCCTGGGCGAGGCTGTCAGCTTCTATGTTGACGGGATGCTGGCGACAACAGACCCTGAGACTGTTACCTTCGACCCAAGTGTTACCGGCCTGACTGATGAGGTTGACCTTTCAGCACCATCGGTTGCGGTTACCTATTCAGCGACGGTAACGGTTGCAGGTGAGGATGCTGCTGTGGGCACCGAGGTATACGCTGTGGTGGGGACTTATACCTCTGATACGGTAGCCGTCACCACCGCAGGCTCCTACGAGGACCTGATCGTCGACCCTGGAGATAGGGCGTTAGTTGGCGAGGCCGTGAGCTTCTATGTAGACGGGATGCTGGCGACGACAGACCCGGTGAGTGTCATCTTCGACCCAACTGTCACCGGCCTAACCGATGAGGTTGACCTTACAGCACCATCGGTTGCGGTTGTCTACTCAGGGACAGCAATGATAGGTGAAAGCCCCCTCACAGGCATGCTATATGCCAGGATCGGGGATGAAGAAGTAGGTGAAGTCAATGTAGTCAATGGCGAATACGAGGGCCTGGTTGTGGCTCCCCCTGACAGGACATATATCGGGGAGGAGATAGCGTTCTACTACGACTCAACCGAGGCAACCGAGGTTGCAGTAAATGGTGAAACGGTAGAAACAGTAACATTTACACCAACCTCCACTTCTCAGACGCTTGATGTCACCTTCCCCGCCCCGGGGCTTGCTGTCTGGGTGTGGGTGCTTATAGGTTTGGCGGTGGCAGTGGCGCTCATCATAATATGGAGGCTTGTAGCGAGGAAGCCAGCAGCGCCACCACCAGAAGAGTAGGTTTTTTTGAGAAAGGGGGGGCAGATTTGCCCCCCCCCTTTTTTAAGCCCAGTTTAAAACTAAGGAGGCAGTATATAGATGTCAAAAGATGAGGTAGTCTGGGGACATCCGGGGGCACTTGGGCTCGCCGGATTTGGTTTTAACACTATCCTCCTCCAGGTGCATAATATTGGCCTTATAGAGGGGGTAGTGCCCCTGATCTACGGGTTCTTCTGGGGGGGGCTAGCTCAGGTGATCGCCGGCATCATTGACGGCCGCCGTGGGGATACCTTTGGGCTCACGGCATTTACCTCATACGGGCTTTTCTGGATTGGCCTTAGCTTCGCCTTCCTTATGGAGTGGATGGGGATAGTCGCCCTTGATCCTCAGGGGTTGGCTTGGGCCTTTATTTTGTGGGGTCTCTTCACTGCCTATATGACAATTGGGACATTCCGTATATCCAATGCCCATATGTTTATATTCTCAACGCTTACACTGCTCTTTGCGCTCCTTGCAGTAGCACACTTCCTACCTGCCCCCAATGTGTGGACCAGGATTGCAGGCTGGGAGGGCATTGTCTGCGGCGCTTCCGCTGTATATACCTCGGCTGCGGTGCTGTTGAATGCCACCCATGGCAGGTGGGTGTTGCCTATCGGCAAGAGGAGCTAGAGGGAACCATGGGTGCGGTAGTCTAACACTACCACCTGGGTCCCTTGTGGAAGGCTGGATCCGCTCACAACTATCTTGGGGAGGGGGGGGTTATCCTTAGCCCCCATCTCTCTGAGGAAGTTATCCAGCGGATCCAGTCTCATCTTTTCCAGGGCCTGGGTTTGAAAGTGCATGGGGATGACCAGCTTGGGTTCGAGGAGGCGCACTGTCTCCGCAGCCAGTGCAGCATCTATAGTGGATACCCCCCCAACTGGCACCAGGAGCACATCCACCCTCCCCATCTCCTCCACCTGCTCCGCAGAGGGGACATGGCCCAGGTCACCTAGATGACAGACCTCTATACCATCCACCTCGATTAGATAGACGGTGTTCTTCCCCCTCTCTTTACCCCTCTCAGGGTCGTGGAAGGTGCTGATGCCGGTGATGAGGACATCTTGGACCTCGTATTCTCCAGGGCCATCAACTATAAAAGGGTCCCCCCTTACCCCCGCCGCGTAGCTATGGCCTGGATGGTGATGGCTTATAGTGAGGATGTTTGCCCTGGGGGTGCTCAGGGAGTAGCCCAGGCTTTCATCATAGGGGTCGGTAACTATAATCGCTTCTCTGCCCTTAATGCGGAAGCAGGAGTGGCCGAGCCAGGTTATCTCCAATTACCCCCGCCTCTGCTGAAGCAATGCCCACCCGGATGGCAGAGCAACCGCTGCCAAAAGGAGCTTCGCTATATCCCCGGGGATGAATGGATATAGCCCCGATGGGAGGACCACATCCGCTGGGATGAGGTGGGTGAGCCAGGCGAGCCCAAATATGTAGATAACGGCATTTCCCGCCAGCATGGCGAGGGCAGTTCTCCAGAACCTTCGATCCCAGCCCCGCTCCGAAAGTAGCCCAACAAGAAAGGCGGCTGGGACAAATCCTATTAAGTAGCCTCCGGTGGGGCCCAGAAAGGCTGCGATCCCCAGGGGTGTCATTGGGGCAAACCAAAAAGGTAGCCCACAAGCTCCAATCCCCAGGTATGTGAGCTGGCTCAGCGCCCCCCTCTTGCTTCCCAAAAGGGCCCCGGCGATGAGCACGGCAAAGGTCTGTCCTGTAATCGGGACTAGCCCGACATAGAAACTAATGCGGGCGCAGATTGCGGTGAGGAGGCTGAAGCCCAGGACCAGGCCTAAATCCCTGGTCAGGCTCCTCACCGGGAGGATAACATCGATCATTGTAGTGGCCTTCTCCTGCATCTCGTCCTCACTTTCCTTTATTCCACTGAAAAACCATCGCCCCCCAGGAAAGCCCGGAGCCGAAGGCGGCAATAGCGATGTGGTCATTCTCCCTGACCATGCCCTGGTCAATTGCATCCGAGAGCGCCATGGGCACAGAGGCCGCCGATGTATTGCCATAGCGCTCTATGTTCATGAATACCCTCTCCCTGGGGATGCCGAGGGACCTGGCCACCGCCTGGATGATCCGCTCATTCGCCTGATGGGTGATGAAAAGCTCTATATCTGACATCTCAAGCCCCACATCACTCACCACCCTCCTCGTCGCCTCAGCCATAGATGTAACCGCGAACCTGAATATCTCCCTGCCGTTCATGCTGATGTAATGGTGACCATCAGGGTTGTCCTGGGGTCTGCCGTAGACACCGGGGACATAGAGGAGGTCAGCCCCGGAGCCATCGCTTCCCAGGGTGAAGCCAAATGGCCCGGTGGGGACATCGCTCCCCTGAACCACCACCGCCCCGGCCCCATCGCCGAATAGAACACAGGTGGAGCGGTCCTTCCAGTTGACCTGTCGGCTCATCACATCGCTGCCAACAACGAGGATGTTCCTATAGGCCCCTGTGGAGATGAACTGGTATGCGGTGACCAGGGAATAGATGAAGCCACTGCAACCGGCAAATACATCGAAGCAAGCGGCCCTTTTGGCGCCAAGGGCATCCTTAACAAGGTTGGCACATGGTGGGATTATCATATCAGGGGTGAGTGTCGAGAGGATTATCAGGTCAAGCTCACCTGGCTCAAGCCCGGCTCGCTCAAGGGCCCTCCGGCTCGCCTCAACCGCCATTGTTGATGTCGTCTCATCATCCGATGCGATCCTCCGCTCCCTTATCCCTGTTCGGGCTACGATCCACTCATCAGAGGTATCTACAATCCTCCCCAGGTCATCGTTGGTGAGGACCCTCTCAGGGGTGTATTTGCCCCAGCCTGTAATCCTTCCATATCCCACCCTTTAATCCCTCCTTAAAGTTGAAAGTATACCAATATGAGCCCCATAGGTCAACCTCTTGACAAGGGTGGCCTATGGTGATAGTTTATTAGCAGTCTCAGGCTTAGAGTGCTAATAATGTTTACCGAGAGAAGGGCCAGCATACTGAGGGCAATTGTTGGTGAGTATATTCAAACGGCGGTGCCGGTGGCATCGGAGGTGATTGTCCGAAGGTATAACATTGGCCTCAGCTCGGCCACGATCCGAAATGAGATGGCCCACCTTGAGGATGAGGGCTATATTATCCGTCCCCATATATCCGCTGGTGGGATACCGTCGGACAAGGG
>DAOWNJ010000043.1 GCA_030642645.1 Dehalococcoidia bacterium
GGCGCTATTGCGTTGATGTAAACGCTCGGGCCTTAAGAACTATTATTGTCGGGATAGGCGGAAGGGCTGATGGATATCCCAGGGTAACCGGATATGACATTACCGCAGCCACCGAGACAGCAGCCATCCATGCCCTGACCACCGGCATCAGGGACTTAAGGGAAAGGTTTAGAAGGACAGTTGTGGGATATACCTACGATAACAGGCCGGTAACATGTGAGGACCTTGGGGTTAGCGGGGCGATGACCGTTTTGTTGAAGGATGCAATTAAGCCGAACCTGGTCCAGTCAACGGAGGGGCACCCTATGATCTGCCATGGCTTCCCCTTTGCCAATGTGGCCCATGGGAATAACTCCGTCCTCGCTGATATGGTCGGTTTAAAGCTTGCTGATTATGTGGTCACTGAGAGCGGCTTTGGTGCTGAATGCGGCTTCTCCAAGCTTATCGATGTCAAGTGCAGGCAGAGCGGACTGAAGTGTGACTGTGCTGTCATTGTCGCCTCCATCAGGGCGCTTAAGGAGCATGGTGGGGCCTTTCGTCTTCGCCCCGGGGTCTCATACTCCAGGGTTAGGGAGGCGGCGGAGACTGAGAACCTGCCGGCACTGGAGAGGGGATGTGAGAACCTGGCCCGGAATATAGAGATCGTGAAGATGTATGGTGTCCCTGCTGTGGTAGCCATCAACAGGTTCAACCCTGATACCGAAGCCGAGATAGAACTGGTGCGGAGGAAGGCTCTGGAGGCAGGTGCTGATGGTGTTGCCACTGTAGAGTGTTGGGCCAGAGGGGGGGAGGGTGCATTGGAGCTTGCCGATGCGGTGATTAAGGCGGTAGAGAAACCACATGAGATGAAATTCCTCTACCCCGATGATGCCTCTATCAGGGAGAAGATCGAGACTATAGCCACCAGGGTATTCGGTGCCGATGGGGTGGACTATTCCCCTGAGGTGGAGCAAAAGATAAGGCTTTATAACGAGCTCGGGTTCAGTGAGATGAGCATCAACATGGCTAAAACACAGCTCTCCCTATCTCATGACCCCAATTGGAAGGGAGTGCCCAGGAACTATAAGCTGCCCGTCCGCGATATCAGGGCTTCGGTAGGGGCTGGCTTCCTCTATCCCCTTTGCGGCATCTTCCCCACAATGCCTGGGCTCCCATCAGTGCCAGCATTCACCTCGGTGGATATCGATGGGACCGGGAACACTGTAGGTCTTTTTTAGAAGGAGGACCCGTTGAATCAGGAGAAGCTTCAGGAGTTTGAGCCTATCTTTTACCCAGAATCCATCGCTGTAGTCGGCGCCTCCAAGGACGAGTGGAAGTTTGGCACTAGATACCTTCGAGCCTTGACCACATCCGGCTTTGAGGGCCCCCTCTACCCGGTCAACCCCGGCGGTGGCGAGATTCTGGGGCTCAAGGCTTACCCTAACCTCACCTCGATCCCTGGCCCTGTGGACTATGTTATCATCTCTATTCCAGCCCAGTATATTCCTGACCTCCTTGATGACTGCACTCGCAAGGGGGTGAGGGTCGTTCAAATGTTCACCGCTGGTTTCTCAGAAACAGGGGAGGAGGAGGGCAGGAGGCTGGAAGAGGAGATAGTGAAGAAGGCTCAAGAGGGCGGGTTCCGAATTATCGGCCCAAACTGCATCGGGGTATATACCCCAGCCCACCACATGCCCTATGGGCCGATGGAGTTCTCAGGGGAGGCAGGTTCAGTAGCGTTTATCTCCCAGAGCGGGGGGGTTGCTGGAAACTTTATTGAGGAGGGGATCAGAAGGGGGATTCAGTTCAGCAAGGCGGTCAGCTTTGGCAATGGCTGTGATCTGGATAGCATCGATTACCTGGAGTATCTGGCGGTTGACCCTGAGACCAGGATAATTGGGGCATATTTGGAGGGTGCAAGGGATGGGAGACGACTCTTTGAGTTGGTCAAGGAGGTCTCGAAGAAGAAGCCGATGATTATTTGGAAGGGGGGTAGAACCTCGGCTGGGGCCCAGGCAGCAGCCTCTCACACCGGATCGCTTGCCGGCTCGGAGGTTATCTGGAAGGCAGCCTTAAAACAGGCTGGTGCTATTAAGGTGGAGAGCCATGAGGAGCTGGTCGATACTATCCTTGCATTTCAACAGCTTTCTCATTTTGACGGGGACCGTATCGCCATTATTGCCGGGCTATATGGGGCTGGTGGGGGGGCAAGTGTTGCCTCAAGCGATGCCTGTCTGAGCGAGGGGCTTGATGTGCCACCATTTACCGATGAGACGAGGGCCAGGTTTAAGGCCATTCTCCCTGCGGCGGGTAGCATCTTTAGAAACCCCCTCGATATGGGCTCTGTTGGGGGAATCCTGGAGATACTCGAAAAGACAATCGAAATTGTGCTCGCTGATCCCATTATAGAACTTGTCATAATCCAGGTGCCTGTAGATTTCCTTGCCGGGTTCGCGTCAGCGGAGATATTCCAGGGCACCATTGATATTCTGGTAAGTTTCAGGAAAGCTCAGAATAAACCTATAGTTTTGCTTTCACCACCGGGTTCAGCAGTGGCCCAGCGACAGGAATTCGAGAGAAGGCTCTCTGATGCACGGATACCCACCTATCCCACCTTCGAGCGGGCGGCGAGGGCGATTGTGAACCTGAGCTGGTACTGTAGATTCCACGCAATAGAAGAATAGACCATGAAGACCAGTGAATTCGATTATTCCCTCCCTCCTGAGCTCATCGCCCAGGCCCCTATCGAGCCAAGGAGCAACTCAAGGCTTATGGTCCTATCCAGAAGCGATGGCTCAATTGAGCATCGTCATTTCTTTGATATAATCGACCTTCTCCACCCCGGCGATGTCCTTGTTTTCAATGACAGCCGCGTCATCCCGGCGCGAATCTTTGCTCATAAGCAGAATGGTGGGGGGAGGGTGGAGCTTTTGCTCTTGAGGAGGCTTGAGCCCAATGTCTGGGAGGCATTGGCGAAGCCTGGGCGAAGGCTCACGATCGGGGCAGTTATTGAGTTGGGGGAGGAAGGAACGCCCCCCGTCCTGGGGGAGGTCATTGGAATTGGGGAGGGTGGGGTAAGGACCATTCGCTTCTCCGATGAGGAGACACTTGAGGGCTTGGGGAGGGTGCCGCTACCACCTTATATTCACCTCCCATTAGATGACTCCGAGCGCTATCAGACGGTCTACTCCAGGGTGAAGGGAAGCGTTGCCGCCCCCACGGCAGGGCTGCATTTCACCCCTGAGCTACTCCATCGCCTGGAGGAGAAGGGGATCCGATTTGCCTTTGTTACCCTTCATGTAGGGCTGGACTCATTTCGCCCGGTTCGTGTCGAAGACCCACGCCAGCACCCTATTCACAGGGAATACTGCGAGCTGAACGAGGAGGTCGCCCAGGAGCTCTCCCTAGCCAAAGGGGAGGGAAGACGCATAGTCTGTGTGGGAACAACCTCAGTGCGTGCCCTGGAGGCTACTTCAGAGGGAGAGCACATCAAACCGTTTAAAGGGTGGATAGACCTCCTGATCCTGCCTGGCCATCAATTCCGCATGGTGGACGGGCTTATCACAAACTTCCACCTTCCCCGCTCGACCCTCCTGATGCTTGTATTCGCCTTTGCCGGAGGAGACCTTATTGAAAGAGCATATAGAGAGGCTGTGCGGCTTCGCTATCGCTTCTACAGCTTTGGTGACGGCATGCTGGTTTTATGATATGAAATGGAGGGAGAGATGAGGATCACCATCATTTATGACAACGAGGTGAGGGAAGAGGGTCTACAAGCAGACTGGGGGTTCTCCTGTCTTATAGAGGCAAAGGAAGTGCCCCAGATTTTGTTTGATACCGGTGCCAGTGGTTCCATATTGCTCCATAATATGAGGATATTGGGGCTCGACCCAGGAGCTATCAGGATAATAGTGCTCTCGCATCCCCACTGGGACCATGTTGGTGGCCTTTCGGACATCTTGGAGGTGAATAGGGACGCCGAGGTCTATGTTCCAGGGTCGTTTAGGCGGACAATCCCTGGAAGAAAGGTGACCTCGGTTAGAGAACCACTTCAAATTTGCGAAGGGGTCTTTACCACCGGCGAGCTTGAAGGCATTGAGCAGTCTTTAGCGATCAATACTGACAAGGGGGTATTTGTGGTGGTAGGGTGTTCCCACCCTGGGGTGGGTGAGATCTTGGATTCCGCCTCTAGATTTGGCAGGGTGTATGGCATCGTCGGCGGCTTCCATGGGTTTCGCGACTTTGAGAGGTTAAATGGCCTATCTCTAATCTGCCCTTGCCATTGCACGCAGTATAAATCGGAAATAAGACGCCTGTTCCCAGAACAATGCATAGAGTGTGGAGCAGGACTGGTGCTTGAGCTATAACATTCAAATGAAGTTACCTTCCCTGGAATTCCGGCTCCCTTTTCTCAAGGAAGGCTTGAATACCTTCCCGGAAGTCTTCGGTTTGTTGCAGGTTCAGTATCGTCTGGTAGGCGTATTCGTAGCCCTCAAGCCCTCTATTAACAGCCTCCTTGATGCTCCTTATCGAAAGTGGCGGCATCCTCTTGATCTTGTTGGCCAGTTCTATGGCAGCATCCATGAGCTCCTCATCGGGCACAACCCTGGTTACCAGTCCCCATTGATAGGCCTCATCGGCGCTCAGGTATTTGGAGGTCATCAGGGCCTCTTTGGCCCGAAATCTGCCGACCTCAGAGGCAAGGCGAATGATCCCGTAGGGACAGGCCATACCCAGGCTGGTTGCTGGCCAGGCGAACCTTGCCCCCTCCGAGGCAACTATAAGATCGAACTCTAGTAACCATTGGGAACCCTCGCCGGCAGCGATGCCATTAACAGCACCGATGATAGGCTTTTCAAAGGCCAGAATTCGCATTGGTTCCCTCTTCATCCGAATGGCCCCTTTTCTCAGCTTGACAGGGTCCATTTCAAATTCTGAGATGTCTGCGCCGGCACAAAAGGCGCGACCAGCCCCGGTAACAATCACCACCCTGACCTCATCGTCTACCTCTAGCTCATCAAGCGCATCAAGGAACTCTGATCTCATCTCCAGGCTGACCGCATTCAATTTCTCGGGGCGATTGAAGGTTATGATGGCTATTCCATCCCTCTTTTCCACCAAGATATTCTTGTATTGCATCCCGACATACCTCCTTATTTACATCCTGGGTCTATTCTCCCTCTATCAAAGCCACACCGAGGGCGTGAGGCCCAACATGCGCCCCGGTTACACAACCCACCGATAACCTGTAGATCCTCTCTTTGGGGTATATCGAGGCCAGGCGCTCAGCGAGCATCTCGGCCTCATCGGGTGTCACGGCATCGCCTACCGCAAGCTCACGGATGTTATTGAAGCTGGCAACGAAGTTGTATAGATAGTTAACTGCCCTGGCCCTGGAGCGCTCACGGGCAACGGGGACAACCTCCCCATCCTTGACTCCAAGAATGGGGTGAACCCTCAATAGACTCCCCATGAAGGCCTGTGCCCTGCCAATACGCCCCCCTTTTGCCAGGTACTCCAGTGTATCAAAGGCCACACGGAGATGCGCCCGTGGGATGATGCAGTGAACCTCGCTAACCAACTGGTCAAGGTTCATCCCCTCTCTAGCCAGCTTTGCAGCGGCTATCACTATCAGCCCCTCCTGGGCTGTCGCTGCCCTTGTGTCTATGACCTCCACACGGCACCCTTTCCCCAACTGCTCCCTTGCCTGAAGTGCCACATCGCATATCGCGCTGAGGGGAGGTGCAAGGTGAACCGATGCGATCTCATCGGTCTCCTCGGCGAGTTTTTCATAGACCTCCATGACCTCGCCTATGCTGGGGACTGATGTTGTGGGAAAGGCTGGGCTCTCCTTCAGCTTTCGAAAGAACTCCTCCTTGGATATATCAACCCCATCTCGATAGGACTCCTCCCCGAAGTGGACATAGATGGGGATCACCGTGATGCCCAGCTCCTCAGCTAGGTCCTGGGGGATATCGCATACAGAGTCGGTAACAACCTTCACCGTCATCTCGCTACCTCCTTTACAACGCTGCTGATTATATCAAGCGCCGTTTTGATGTCCTCAAGCTCGATCCCGTAGTGAGTAACCATCCTGACCCGCCTTCCTCCGAAGGGCACGGCCTTTACCCCTCTTTCAGCGAGCCTTGTCACAAACCTCTCAGGGGAGCCATTTATAAGCTCGAAGATGACGATATTCGTCCGGACAGTCTCCGGGTCAATGATGAGGCCATTTATATTGCAAAGGCCCTCAGCCAGGACCTTTGCATTTCTGTGGTCCTCGGTGAGCCGCTCCACCATTGTCTCCAGAGCAACGATCCCGGCGGCGGCGATTATTCCCGCCTGGCGCATCCCCCCGCCGAGCATCTTTCGATACTTGCGTGCCCTTTCAACGAATTCAGCGTCCCCCGAGAGCATTGAGCCTACAGGTGCAGCCAGTCCCTTACAGAGACTGAAGCTCACTGAGGTCGCATCCCTTGTTAGCTCACGGGCCTCTACCCCAAGAGAGACCGCAGCATTGAAAATACGGGCCCCATCAAGGTGCAGTGGGGTCATGTGTCTCGTGGCAACCTCGGCCACCTTCTTTGTATCCTCGGCGCTCAAGGCCGCGCCACAGCAGCGGTTATGAGTGTTTTCAAGGCACACAAGCCCTATCGGTGCGAAGTGAATATCCGGGGGGCGAAAGCATGCCTCCACTTCCTCGGGCTCGAGCATGCCACGCTTATTGTTGGGTAGAATATGAATATGAACCCCGGCCACTGTGGATGAGCCCCCAACCTCGTAGGAAAACATGTGTGATTCATCCCCAAGGATCACCTCATCTCCCCGCTGGCAGTGGGTGAGAACCGCAAGGAGGTTGCTCATCGTCCCGCTTGCGGTAAACAGTGCCCTCTCCTTCCCCATCACCTCGGCTGCCATAGCCTCAAGGCGGTTCACCGTGGGGTCCTCCCCCCACCCATCATCGCCGACCTCTGCCTGCCTCATCGCCTCCCGCATGGCATCGGTGGGCTGGGTAACGGTATCGCTTCGAAGATCAATAACCTTCATCCCTCGCCCTCCAGATAAAGTGGCTTATATATTGTAAGCCAGAGCTTGCAAAATTCCAAGCATTGGTTTATGATTGGCGAAAATTACAACCTTCAAAAAGTCGCATTCTGTGAAAACTTTAGTGAGGGAGGTGCGATTTTGAGGTAGATTCTGAAGCTGTTGTGTTAGCGAAAATCTACTGAATAGGGAGGTCAATGGCTTTGAGAAAGCGAGGTTTTACCCTGATCGCGCTGATACTGGTGGGGGTTCTGGTTTGTTTAGGGATGGTTGGCTGCGGTACGACTCCTGCAACCTATAAGATTGGGGTCAGCCAGATCATGACCCACCCAGCCCTGGATGACTTCCGTGATGGCTTTATTGCCGGTCTCGCTGAAGAGGGATATGTTGAAGGGGATAATGTAGAATATGTCTTACAGAATGCAAATGGAGATATGTCCACAAATCAGACCATCGCCATGACGCTTGTGGATGAGAACTGCGACCTGATCCTTGGAATTTCTACCCCGAGCATTATGGCTATCGCCGAGGCCGCTGAGGGTACAGATATACCAATCGTCTTCGGCGCGGTCACTGACCCGGTCGTTGCTGGGATACTGGAAGACCCTGAGCATCCCGGTGGGAATATAAC
>DAOWNJ010000052.1 GCA_030642645.1 Dehalococcoidia bacterium
AATGCCTCCGGATGGTGCATGAAATACTGGTCGAGGGGGTTGTCTAAGCCGATGAGGAAGCTTAATGACTCCTCCTCCCTCCTCCCGCTTCTTCCCGCCTGCTGCCAGGTGCTTGAGATACTCCCCGGGTATCCGGTGAGAACGGTGGCTTCCAGGTCGCCGATGTCTATCCCCAGCTCAAGGGCGGTGGTTGCCACCACCCCAAGCAGGCTTCCATCAAATAGCCCCCTCTCTATCTTCCTCCTCTCCTCAGGAAGATAGCCGGCGCGATAGGGCTTTATCCTTTCCGCCTTCTCCCCTGAGAGCGCGCCCCTTGAGTAGATATAGATGAGCTCAGTGAGCTTTCTTGTTCGGGCAAAGGTGAGAGTTCTTATCCCCTGGCGCACCAGTTCAGTAAATAGATAGGTAGCCTCGGTGTTGGCACTGCGGCGGGTTGCTCTCGCCTCATCGATAAATGGCGGGTTCCAGAATATAAACTCCTTCCCCCCATGTGGTGAGCCATCATCAGCGACGAGCTCAAATGATACCCCTGTGAGGTTCTCGGCATGCTCCTTGGGGTTGGCGATGGTTGCGGAACATAGTATGAACTGTGGGCTCGAGCCATAAAAGGAGGAGATTCGCCTGAGCCTTCGGATGATGTTGGCAACATGGGAGCCGAAGACCCCGCGATAGGTATGGGCCTCGTCAATGACCACAAATTCAAGGTGACGAAATAGCCTCGACCATGAATTGTGATTGGGTAGGATGCCCAGGTGAAGCATATCGGGGTTTGTGAGCACAATCTGAGCCGACCTCTTTATCTCGGCCCTCTCATCCTGAGGGGTATCACCATCAAAGGTGCTGGCCTTCACCCCAAGCCCTGAGGCAAGCCCTCCAAGTCCTCTCAGCTGGTCCTGTGCCAGGGCCTTTGTGGGGAAGAGGTAGAGGGCGCGGCTCCCCTTTCGGGTCAGGATCCTGTTCAGGACGGGGATGTTGTAGCAAAGGGTCTTTCCGCTGGCGGAGGGTGTTACCACTATGATGTTTTTGCCCTTGAGGCTTTCGTTTATCGATTCGGCCTGGTGGCTATAGAGCGGTAGGAGGCCGGATGCAGCAAGGGAGGAGTGAAGCTCGGGGTTTATTTCATCTTCAAGGGTGCCGTATCTTGCTTCGCATGGTGGGATATGCTCCATGCAAGCGATCTGGCCCCGGTAGGAGGGCGAAGCTTCGAGTTGCAAAACGAAGGCTGAGGCTTCCATACCTAACTGACATGCACAATCTCGATCTTGTAATCAAGCATCTCGGCATCGCACCTGATGCCTTCGATGAAGTTCACCACCTTTGAGAGGACCTCGCTCGTGTGCTGGGAGTCGTTGGAGACAAAGCTTGCCCCCAGCGTTGCCAGTTGCCAGAGGTCCTGGTCGTCAACCTCAGCTATGGAGACATTGTATTTGTTCCTTACCCTGGTGGTGATAGACCTGATAACGCTACGCTTCCCCTTAAGGGACTGGTTTTCGGGGAGGCGGAGCTGAAGCCTCAAAACACCGATATTCATCCCACCTCCAGGGAATAGTAGAAGCCTGTTTGAGTGAGCCGCTCTATCTGGAGTCTCTCATCTTTGAGAAGCAATCGCTACAGTAGACTGGTCTCCCCTCCACGGGGTGGAATGGGATCTGACATTCCTTGCCACACGAGGCACAGATCGCAGTATACATCTCGCGTCCTGAATAGCCACTTAGGCGCCCCTGTTTCCTTGCTGCTCGACAGTCTGGGCAGCGGCTGGGATCATTCTTAAAACCCCGAGAAACATAGAACTCCTGCTCGCCAACAGTGAAGATAAACTCCTTGCCGCAATCCCGACAAACCAAGGTCTTGTCCGCTAAAGCCATCGACTACCTCCTTGTAGTTGTCCCTCATCTGATGCAGCTTGCGGCTCAAGACCATCTCTGTAAGGTTGCCAGAGCTTCGATCGAGGATTACCCTCGGCAAACCGCCTCTCTTTCTTCAGAGGGTAGGGTATTGTAACTTCTAGAAGTATATATCAATAGTGCCCAAATTGCAACCCATTGAGTAAGAGGCTATATTAGGGTTTGGGATTGTGGAATTTGTCCAGATCACAATCTGTTGCCCTTGCCTTTATAATGATCTAAAAGGCATTTATAATATAATATGGAGTTTGTAACATAGAGGGGGCCTTATGCCTCTTGATGCCATACTTGTAAAGGGTGCTCGTGAGCATAACCTAAAGAATATAGATGTCACCATCCCGAGGGATAAGCTGGTGGTGATAACCGGCGTCTCCGGGTCTGGGAAGAGTTCCCTGGCATTCGATACCATCTATGCCGAGGGGCAGCGCCGCTATGTTGAGTCTCTTTCCGCCTATGCCCGCCAGTTTCTGGGCCAGATGGACAAGCCGGATGTCGATTATATCGAGGGCTTGAGTCCGGCCATCTCTATAGACCAGAGGGGGGCGAGCAGAAACCCCCGCTCCACGGTGGGGACGGTAACCGAGATATACGATTACCTGAGACTCCTTTTCGCTCGTGTTGGGCACCCCCACTGCCCCAATTGCGGCAGGGAGATAACACGCCAGACGGTTCAGCAGATCGTTGACTCTATTCTGGTGCTTCAAAAAGGGACAAGGATTATGATCATGTCCCCCCTGGTCAAGGACCGTAAGGGGGAGCACCAGGGGGTCTTCGATGACCTGCGCAAGGCGGGATATGTAAGGGCCAGGGTCGATGGGAGGACCCGCGACCTCTCTGAGGATTTCGACCTGGACAAAAATAAGAAGCATACCATTGAGGTGGTAGTCGATCGGCTTGTGGTGGGGGAAAGCGAGAGAAGCCGTATCGCCGATTCGGTGGAGACCGCATTGAAGCTCGGGGCTGGGGTGGTATTGGTATCTATCGTTGATGGTGAGGAGCTCCTCTTCTCTGAGCAATTCTCCTGCGTCCACTGTGGCATAAGCTTCGGGGAGATCGCCCCCAGGACATTCAGCTTTAATAGCCCGCATGGTGCCTGCCCGGAGTGCACCGGCCTTGGGGTGAAGCTTGAGATAGACCCCGATCTGGTAATCCCCAATAAGGAGCTCTCCATAGCCCAGGGTGCTATCCGCCCCTGGTCCAGAGCAGGCTCCATGAGCCTGTGGTATGCCAGCATGGTGGAATCTGTTGCCAGAAAGTATGGCTTCTCATTTCACATCCCCGTTAAGAACCTGACTCCGCAGCAGCTTAACATTATCCTTTATGGTAGTGGCAGCCAGTTGGTAACCGTAAAGCATGAGACCCAGCTCGGGCGAACCTATCAGTATGACACTCCATTCGAGGGCGTGATCCCCAGCCTTGAGCGGCGTTTCCGTGAGACCGAGTCCGAATATATACGTGATGAGATAGAAAAATACATGTCCTCCCATCCCTGCCCCGCCTGCGGGGGGAGGAGACTGAAGCCTGAATCACTGGCGGTTACCGTTGATGGGAGGAACATCATTGATGTTACCTCTATGTCGATCACCGAGGCGCTGGGGTGGATGGATGGCTTGAGAGGTTGCCTCGGCCCTGTCGAGCTCCACATAGCAGACCAGATACTCAAGGAGATAAAGGCCCGTCTTGGTTTCTTGAGGGATGTTGGGCTTGATTACCTTACAATAGAGCGCCCCTCGGCTACACTCTCAGGTGGTGAGGCACACCGCATCCGCCTGGCAACCCAGATCGGGAGCAGGCTTATGGGGGTCCTATATATATGCGATGAGCCAACGGTAGGACTTCATCCCTTCGATGGCTCACGGCTTATAACGACCTTGAAGAGGCTAAGGGACCTGGGGAATACCGTGCTTATAGTGGAGCACGATGAGGCGATAATGAGGGCCGCAGACCACATCGTTGACATGGGGCCTGGGGCAGGGGAGCATGGTGGGTGGATCGTGGCCACAGGGACGGTCGAGGACATTATGAACTCCCCCGCCTCGCTCACCGGCCAGTACCTGAGCGGAGCAAAGGAGATACCCTTGCCCATGAGCCGAAGGTCTGGCTCCGGAAGGGAGCTTGTCATAAAGGGGGCCCGCCAGAACAACCTCAAGAATATAGAGGTCCACATCCCGCTGGGCAGGTTTGTCTGTATAACAGGGGTCTCCGGGAGCGGGAAGAGCACCCTCATCGATGACATACTCTACAAGAAGCTCGCCCAGTTATTCTACAGGGCAAAGGAGAGGCCGGGGGATTGCGATGAGATATTGGGGCTTGAGAGTATAGACAAGGTGGTGAACATCGACCAGTCCCCAATAGGGAGGACCCCCCGCTCCAACCCCGCCACCTATACCGGGACATTCACCCCGATAAGGGAGCTGTTTGCCACTGTGCCCGAGGCCAGGATGAGGGGATATAAGCCAGGGAGATTCTCCTTCAATGTGAAGGGGGGGAGGTGCGAGGCCTGCGGGGGGGCGGGATTCATCCAGATAGAGATGCAGTTTCTCCCCGATGTAACGGTAGCCTGCGAGGTCTGTAAGGGCAAGAGATATAACCGGGAGGCACTTGAGATCCGCTTCAAGGGGAAGAATATCGCCGAGGTGCTGGAGATGAGTGTTGAGGAGGCCCTCTCATTCTTCGAGCACTTCCCGAAGATAAAGAACAAGCTCCAGACCCTCTATGATGTAGGGCTTGGCTATATAAAGCTGGGGCAGCCAGCGACAACCCTCTCCGGTGGGGAGGCGCAGCGGGTGAAACTGGCTACTGAGCTCTCACGCCGCTCAACAGGAAAGACCCTCTATATCCTCGATGAGCCAACCACCGGACTCTCCTTTGAGGATTGTGTATACCTGTTGGGGGTCCTCCACAGGCTCGTCGATAGCGGGAATACCGTTATCCTGATTGAGCACCACCTAGACCTCATCAAGAACGCCGACTGGATCATAGACCTCGGCCCAGGGGCCGGGGATGAGGGGGGGTATATCGTGGCCCAGGGGACCCCTGAGGGGATAGCAAGGGTTGATGGCTCCTATACCGGGCAGTACCTAAGGGGAGTTTTGGCAAAACACCATGTCCCCTCCCCTCGTTGATTTACTCATCTTCGTTTGATAAGCTCTATAAGGGTGGAAAATGACCAGGGAAGAGGCCCTTGCCTCAATCGAGGCCAATGTTGAGAATCGAAACCTGATAAACCATATGCTCGCCACCGAGGCGATAATGAGGGCTCTTGCCAGGAGATTGGGGGAGGATGAGGAGGAGTGGGGGCTCACCGGCCTCCTTCATGACATCGATGTTGAGCTGACAGAGGGTGACCCTGAAGTCCATAGCAGGCTTGGCGCTGACCTGGCGAAGGAGCTCGGGGCCTCGGATGGGATGCGCCACGCCATCCTGTGCCACAATGAGGCTCACGGCATCCCTCGTGAAGTCCTTCTCGATAGGGCGCTCTTCTGCGCCGATCCCTTGACCGGGCTCATTACCGCTGCTGCCCTGGTTCTCCCCGATAAGAAGCTATCCAGTCTCACCAGCAGGTCTCTCTTAAAGCGCTTCGGTGAGAAGAGGTTTGCCGCAGGAGCAAACAGGGAGCAGATAGCCCTCTCTAGTGAGATAGGGCTTGAGCTTGAGGATTTTATAGCCCTTGGCCTTGAGGCGATGCAGGGCATTGCCGGGGAGCTGGGGCTTTAGAAAGCAGGGTGGGTGAACCCCGAGCTCGCTGGTATGGCTGTTAGATGCCATTGTGGGATATAAGCAGTTTTGTTTTGTGTAAGAAACCAACTGCATTAGTATCAATAGGGGGAAATAACTGTGGTTGTAGTTACTGGTGCAACAGGGCACATAGGGAATGTCCTTGTTCGAGAACTGGTATCAAGGGGTAATGATATACGAGTATTGATACCCCCGCTTGAGGATGCTGCATCCCTTGAAGGGTTGGAAGTGGAGAAGGTCGAAGGTGATATTCTCAAAGTTGACTCTCTCGTGGAGGCTTTCAAGGGGGCCGATGTGGTATACCATTTGGCTGGAATGGTATCCATCTTGCCAGGGAGGAGTGAGCTATTACATCAAGTCAATGTAGTGGGGACACGAAATGTAGTAGAGGCATGCCTCGAGTCTGGTGTGCGGCGTTTGGTCTATACGAGCTCTATCCATGCAATCGCAGAGCCACCTCATGGCACAGTCATTGATGAGACCCTTCCGTTTGACCCCAAAAGGACGGTGGGGGAGTATGATAGGTCGAAAGCCCTGGCCACTCTTGAGGTACTGAAGGGGGTAAATCAGGGCCTTGACGCAGTAATAGTGTGCCCTACGGGTGTAGTGGGGCCTTATGATTATAAGCCATCTGAGATGGGGCAGCTTTTCATAGATTTTGCCAAGAAGAAACTCAGGGCTTACATAGATGGAGCCTATGATTTTGTTGATGTTCGTGATGCGGCAACAGGTCATATCCTTGCTTGCGAAAAGGGACATGCCGGAGAAAGTTATATCCTGTCGGGTGAACGAATTACCATGAATGCTCTGATGTCGATGCTAGAGGAGATAACTGGAGCGAGAGCGCCTCGTTTCAAGATACCTATCTGGTTAGCCCATATAGTTGCTACATTTGCGCCTCTGTATTATAGTCTGACAAAGGCCAAGCCGCGTTTGACCAGGTATTCCATTCACACGCTTACCAGTAATTGCTTGATAAGCCGGGAAAAGTCTCGCCGTGAATTAGGTTACTCACCTCGGCCTATCAGGGAATCTATTGCAGATACTATCGGGTGGTTTGAGGAAAACGGTAGGCTGCAGTTCATCCTGGGAGGTTTAATGTAATTTAGCGAAGCCCAAAACCATCGGGCGCAACTTCGATTTTTTAGAGCCTGACTAATCAAATTGAAGGGAGG
>DAOWNJ010000092.1 GCA_030642645.1 Dehalococcoidia bacterium
ATGGTGACCTCTACATCCTCGGGCTTGACCCCTGGCAGGGTGGCCTTTATCACCAGATCGCTCCCCGTCTGGTACATGTCGATGGGGAGCTGGCCCCCCTCACCAAACAGGCCTATAAGCCTTGATGGCCTTACGAAGCTACCCTCCAGTAGCCGGTCCATGGCCTGCCTCAGGCTCATCAGCTCGTTGAAGGGCTCCCAACGCCTCATGCTCATCCCTCTCACCTCCTTTCCATCAAAAATATAGCATATTGTAACAACTTTGTCAACATATATGCAAATAATTATGCAAATATCTTGACAATAATGTTATCAAGTATTATAATGCCTGTGAGGTTGGGAAATGGGAAAGGATTACTACCAGATATTAGGGGTGAAGAGGGAGGCAGGCCAGAAGGAGATAAAGCAGGCCTACAGGAGGCTGGCCAGAAAACACCACCCGGATGTCAATCCCGGGGACAGGTCTAGCGAGTCAAAGTTCAAGGAGATAAATGAGGCCTATGAGGTCCTCTCCGACCCCGAGAAGAGAAAGAAATATGACCTCTTCGGGGACAAGTGGCAGTATGCCGACCAGTTCTCAGACTTCGGTGGAGGTAGGACCCCCTTTGATTTTGGAGATATGAGCTCCGGTATGGGGGGCATCGGCGACATATTTGAGAGCCTCTTCGGCGGCTTCAGGGCTGGGGGCAAAACATCCCGTCGCCCAAGAAGGGGGCAGGATATGGAACACCCCGTTGAGATAACCCTTGAGGAGGCATATAACGGGACCAAACGCACTATCCAGACCCAGGGTGAGGGGGTCTGCCAGGTATGTGGTGGGGTGGGGGCTTTGGGGAATGCCCCCTGCTTTAGCTGTGGGGGCTCAGGGAGGAGCACCTCTGTGAGAAACCTTGAGGTCACCATCCCTCCGGGGGTCAGAGATGGCTCAAGGGTGCGAATCTCAGGCGAAGGTGGGGAGGGGTATGGGGGAGGAGCAAAGGGCGACCTCTTCCTTGTCATCTCGATAAAGCCCGATAGCCGCTTCGAGAGAAAGGGGGATGAGATCTATGTTGATGTTGATGTCCCTCTCACCGATGCCATGCTCGGCGGTGAGGTTGAGGTCCCGACATTGAAGGGGAAGCTCGCATTAAAGATCCCCCCTGAGACCCAGAACGGGAGGGTATTTCGCTTGGCGGGGAAGGGGATGCCGCACCTTGGTGGCTCCTCTAAAGGGGATCTGTTTGCCAGGGTGCGAATCGTTTTGCCTACAAACCTTAACGAAAGGGAGAAGAGGCTTTTCGAGGAACTGAGGTCCCTTCGCTCTCAATGAGGTGATGAATGGTTGAGGATTTTGATCCCTGTTTTACCATCAGCGTGGCAGCGAGGATATTAGGGGTCCATGCCCAGACACTTCGTTACTATGAGAGGGTTGGCCTTATTGAGCCGTCGCGCTCCAGGGGAAACAACCGCCTCTACTCAAGCAGGGACATTGAGCGGCTTCGCCAGATAAAGACCCTTATGGATGACCTCGGGGTGAACCTTGCAGGGGTTGAGGTAATCCTCAGAATGAGGGAGCAGATGGCCGAGATGGAAATGGAGATAAAGCGCCTCATGGAGGCTGGGTTCTAGCTACAACAGGAGGCGAAGAATATAGTGGAAAGTAGTTTCTCGGGTTTACTGAGGGAATTTATCTACGGGGTCATCAACCTCAAAGAGATGATAGAGACAGAACTAACTTCGGCTGAGCTAGACATTACTCGACTGCGGAATAGAGCAAAGCAGATTTTAGAAAGCCAGCCTTTCGGAGGGATTGGAAAATGAGACAGGAGAGGTTTACTGAACAGGCACAGGAGGTCCTCGCCTCCTCCCAGGAGCTGGTTCGCAGCTACCGACATACCCAATGGGATGTTGAGCACATCCTCCTCGCCCTCCTCAAGCAGGAGGGAGGGCTCACCATCGAGATACTGAAAGAGCTCGGTGTGGATGAGCATGGGATGATAGAGCGTGTGGAGCAGGCCCTCGAGATGGGGCCTAAGGTAGCCTATGAGGGGGCTCAGATATATGCCACCCCCCGCACCGTCCGCCTCCTGGAGGCTGCCTCCGATGAGGCGGGGAGGCTGAAGGACGAGTTCATCAGCACTGAGCACCTGTTTATCGCCATGGTTGGGGAGCGTGAGGGTGAGGCTGCAAAGATACTTCGTGAGTTCGGCATCGACCGGGAGAGGCTCTACCAGGCCCTCCAGAATATCCGCGGGGGACAAAGGGTTACCGACTCCAGGGCGGAGAGCAAGTATCGCGTCCTTGAGAAGTATAGCCGGGACCTCACCGCTATGGCGAGGGAGGGGAGGCTTGACCCGGTCATCGGTCGCGATGATGAGATAAAGAGGGTGATGCAGGTCCTGACCCGTCGCACCAAGAATAACCCAGTGCTCATCGGGGAGGCAGGGGTGGGGAAGACCGCCATCGTTGAGGGGCTTGCCCGGAGGATGGTGGTTGGTGATGTCTCCGACTCCCTCAAGGGGAGA
The DNA here is from genome assembly GCA_030642645.1 of Dehalococcoidia bacterium. Lineage (GTDB taxonomy): Bacteria > Chloroflexota > Dehalococcoidia > E44-bin15 > DAOWNJ01 > DAOWNJ01. Next base: position 2,504 of record DAOWNJ010000092.1, read on the forward strand.
AGGGTTATCGCCCTTGACCTTGGGGCCCTGGTCGCCGGCAGCAAGTTCAGAGGAGAGTTTGAGGAGAGGATGAAGGCGATTATGGACGAGATACGAAATGCCCAGGGTGAGATCGTTCTCTTTATAGATGAGCTTCACACCGTTGTCGGGGCCGGGGCTGCTGAGGGGGCCATCGATGCTTCAAATATGCTCAAGCCAGCCCTCTCCCGTGGGGAGCTCCAGTGCGTCGGGGCAACAACCCTCGACGATTACCGGGAGCATATCGAGAAGGACTCGGCCCTGGCGAGGAGATTTCAGCCAGTATATGTAAGCGAGCCCACCGTTGAGGCCACCATAGATATACTGAAGGGGCTCCGCCCAAGGTATGAGGCCCATCACAAGATCAGGATCGATGATTCGGCGCTTGAGGCCGCTGCCATGCTGAGCCATCGCTATATCTCAGACCGTTTCCTCCCAGATAAGGCGGTTGACCTCATCGACGAGGCAGCCTCAAAGCTAAAGATAGATGCTGAGAGCGCCCCCCCTGAGGTTAAGGCCTTGGAGCAGAGGCTACGCCAGCTCGAGGGTGAGGAGGAGGCGGCATCGCAGAGGCGCGAATATGAGCGCGCCGCCCAGCTCAAGATGGAGAGGCTCCACCTTCAGGAGGAATATAGTGAGGCGAGGAACGATTGGCTCAGGCGCGAGAGGATAGATGGAGTTGTGGATGAGGAAGACATCGCAGAGCTTGTATCCAAGTGGACCGGGATACCGGTCTCCCGGATGCTCGAGGGGGAGGCCGAGAAGCTGCTCAACATGGAGGAGAGGCTTCACGAGAGGGTTATCGGACAGGAGAGGGCGATTTCAGTGGTCTCCGATGCCATAAGGAGGGCCAGGGCAGGGCTTAAGGACCCGAAGAGGCCAATCGGGGGATTCATATTCCTCGGCCCCACCGGCGTCGGGAAGACGGAGCTTGCCAGGGCCCTTGCCCAGTTCCTCTTCGATGATGAGGATGCCATGGTGAGGCTTGATATGTCCGAGTATATGGAGAAGCACACCGTCTCCCGCCTGATCGGCGCCCCACCAGGATACATTGGATATGAGGAGGGGGGACAGCTCACCGAGGCGGTGAGGAGGCGCCCCTTTAAGGTCATCCTTTTCGATGAGATCGAGAAGGCCCACCCGGATGTGTTCAATATCCTCCTTCAGATACTGGAGGACGGGAGGCTCACCGATGGCCACGGGAGGACTGTTGACTTTAAGAACACCGTGGTGATACTAACCTCAAACCTTGGAACCCAGGAGCTGGGGAGAGAGGCAATGGGATTTCGGACGGAGGGCTCAAGCAATGTCGAGCGCCTCAGGAGCTCAATTGAGAGCGCCCTGAAGAAAACCTTCAGACCTGAGTTTTTGAACCGCCTCGATGAGATCGTCATCTTCCAGCCATTGAGCGAAGAGGAGATAGAGAGGATCGTTGAGCTGATGATGAAGGATGTCGAGAGAAGGCTCCAGGACCGAAGGGTGAGGGTTGAGCTAAGCGGAGAGGCGAGATCATGGCTTGCAAGGGAGGGCTTCGACCCTATGCTTGGGGCAAGGCCTTTGCGCCGCACCATCCAGAGGTATGTCGAGAGCCCACTCTCGAAGAGGATACTTGAGGGGGAGTTCGTCGAGGGCGATACCATCAGGGTCGATACAGACCACGACGGCCTCTCTTTCACCAGGCTGGCCCGATGATAGCTTGACTTCTACTGCCATTGAATATAAGCTTTGGAAGGGAAGAGAAGTGGATAGTAATCATGCCGAGGGGCGAAGGCAAGGCCCATTTA
>DAOWNJ010000056.1 GCA_030642645.1 Dehalococcoidia bacterium
AGTGGCAGACATAAAGAAACAGTGGCTTGAGCCGGGGCAAAAACATTTTCTGGTTCGAACCGAGGATGAAAAAACCTTCGAGCTTTGCTACTTTGAAGGGGAGGACAATTGGTCGCTAATCGAGATAGAGGTCTAGCCATAACTAGGCACAATACCTTTATAAATAAGGGTGATATTGCTCTGTTGGAAAGCGAGATAGGCGAGATTATGAGCTTTGACTCCTATTTAAGAAAAAGGCTCTCCGATAGCTCTATAGACGGGCTGAAGGCGTGGGAATATGGGAAGCTGGTCGATTTCATCGGGGATTTTGAAGAGCTAAGGATACTCGATGTTGGGCCCGGGGATAGCACATTCTGCCTCTTCCTGGCAAGGAAGGGGGCAGATGTCACCACCATCGACTATCCCCAGCCAATGGCACCCGACATCGAGAGCTATCGAAGGAGGTGCCTTGAAAATAATGTGGGGGTGAGCTCGGGAACAATGCTCTATCTCCCATATAAAGATGAATCATTTGACCTTGTTACCTGCATATCAACCATAGAGCATCTGGACACAACGCGGGACTGGAAGTCAATACCATATGATAGATTTATCACTCACACCAGGATGGCTCTTGGGGAGATGGCGAGGGTGCTAAAATATGGTGGTTATCTCTATCTCACCACCGATGCCTATGAGCCAGATTTGCAGAAAACGGATAACTGGTCGTTGGGGGCGATATATGAAGGCATTGGTGCTGCCTACAGCATCTACGACATTGAGGATGTCTTTGTAGATACATTGAAGAAGGCCGGCATGAACTTTGTAAATGGCTACGACTATGGCCCCGGCCTGGTGATAGATAATCATGAAAGATGTAACTACAGAGGTCGGTTCTTTACCACCTTTTGTATCCTGGCTGAGAAAGGGGGATAGAATGAAAGAGGTCCTGAGGATTCTGGAGAAGGATGCCCGCTCCACACCGGAGCAGATCTCAACCATGACCGGGATGAGCGTTGAGAAGGTCAGAAAGGCTATCGAGCAGGCTGAGAAAAAGAGGGCCATCGTCAAATACAAGACGATAGTCAACTGGGAGAAAGCGGGTGAGGAGCAGGTCTGGGCCTTAATCGAGGTTAAGGTAGCCCCACAGAGGGATGTGGGGTTTGACTCGATCGCCGAGAGGATATATCGCTTCCCCGAGGCTCGCTCGGTTTATCTTATGTCGGGAACCTATGACCTTGCGGTGATGGTCGTGGGAAAGAGCATGCGTGAGGTGGCTTCATTTGTCTCTGAGAAGCTCGCCCCCCTGGACTCGGTCCAGGGTACCGTCACCCACTTCCTCCTCAAGAAGTATAAAGAGGATGGAGAGATACTTGAGGGGGAGGAGGGGGTCAAGCGACTCCCGGTTACCCCCTGAGGAGGTTTTTAAATGTCCGTTATCCCGGTAGTCCGTAATACCACATCTCAGAGGGTCAGGCAAATACCACCATCGGGGATCAGGAAGTTCTTCGACCTCCTTTCCTCTATAGAGGGCGTGATCTCGTTAGGTGTTGGCGAGCCAGATTTTATAACCCCCTGGCACATCAGGGAGGCGGCGATATACTCCCTCGAGAGGGGGTATACCATGTATACCTCAAACTACGGGCTTCCTGAGCTGAGGGAGGAGCTCGCTCGATACCTGAAGGGCCGCTATGGTCTGAAATACAACCTGGAAAAGGAGCTTCTCATAACCGTTGGGGTGAGCGAGGGGCTCGATCTGGCAATGAGGGCCATCCTCGACCCAGGGGATGAGGTCATCATCCCTGACCCCAGCTATGTTGCCTACAGCCCTTGCGTTGTCCTCGCTGGGGGGGTTTCAGTCCTGGTAGCAACGAGCATCGAGAACGACTTCAGGCTCAGTGCATCAGATGTCGAGGCGCGCATCACAGAGAGAACAAAGGCGATAATGCTTGGCTACCCCTCAAACCCAACCGGTGCGGTGATGGGGAGGGAGGAGCTCGTCAGGATAGCCGAAGTGGCCAGGCAATATAATCTCATCGTTATATCAGATGAGATATACAGTCACCTCGTCTACGGGGTGGAGCATGTCTCCTTTGCCTCCCTTCCCGGGATGAAGGCGAGGACTATTCTCCTGGGCGGCTTCTCAAAGTCCTACGCCATGACCGGATGGAGGGTGGGATATGCTGCAGCAAGGGCGGATATAATCGAGGCGATGATGAAGATACACCAGTATACTGCAATGTGCGCCCCGATAATGGGCCAGATGGCAGCCATTGAAGCCATCAGGGGTGGGGAGGATGTGGTTGAGGAGATGGTCGCCGAGTATGACCACCGCCGCCGCATCATCGTAAAGGGGCTGAACGATATTGGGCTTACCTGCTTTGAACCAAAGGGGGCATTCTATGCCTTCCCCTCAATAAAGAGCACCATGATGACCTCCGAGGAGTTTGCCCGAAGGCTTCTTATGGAGGAGAGGGTGGCAGTGATCCCAGGCTCTGCCTTTGGGGGGTGTGGGGAGGGGTATGTTCGTTGCTGCTATGCCACATCTCTACCAGAGATAGAGGAGGCCCTTGAGAGGATAGGGCGATTTGTCAGGAGACATCAAGATATCTAGCGGTAGCGTGGATAAGGAGGAGCTCTCGCTCACTATAAACGCCGTAGCCACGAGGGAATTTGCCCCGAATATACTTCAAGTCATCCTTCAGACATCTCGCGGCGATATAGAGTGTCTTTTTCACCCCTGCCAGGGTGGGACAGGAGGGGTAATATGGGTATGCGGCTCTCTTGGCGGATATGATGGCCCATCATTCGGCATCTTCTCCTCGCTCTCAAAGGAGCTGGTCGCAGATGGCATAAGCTCGCTCAGGCTTCACTATCGAGTCCCTGGTAACCTTGAAGAGTGCGCCCTGGATGTCCTGGCGGGCGTCTCGTTCCTCAAAAGCCTGGGAATAGAGGGGATAGCCCTTGTTGGGCACTCCTTTGGTGGAGCGGTAGTCATCATGGCGGGAGCGTTCAGTCCGGATGTAAAGGCAGTGGTGGGTCTCTCAAGTCAGACCTACGGGGCACAGGGGGTAGCAAAAGTGGCACCGAAGCCATTACTTCTGATTCACGGAAAAAGGGACCGCAACCTCTCAGTCCAGTGCTCCGAGCTCATCTACGAATGGGCAAAGGAGCCAAAGGAGCTTGTGATATACCAGGACTCGGGGCATTTCCTGAGGGAGTGCCACCAGGAGCTTCATGACCTATTAAAGAAATGGCTTGTGGAGAGGGTGGGGAGGGGGGATAAAGGCTAGGGGTAGGTAAATGCGAGCAGTTCAAAAGCGCAAGGTTTCGGACAGAAAGGGGACATTCTTGTAATGGGGAAACAGGGATTAGAAGAGATTGAGAGAAAGCTACGCCAGGAGCTCGATGCTATAGAGCAAGCGACAAATAATGTCCGCAACGAGCTAGAGCGCCATGCTGACGGTAAGAAGCTCAAGGGTGATGAGATAGTGGGCTGGCTGGGAGAGATTTATGCGAAGTTGCTGCTCAATGGCACCTTGGTATCAGACGACCTGGACTATGATGTCCAAGCGGGGGACAAGCGAGTGTCTGTGAAGTCACGCAAGGGGTGGGGCCGTCAATGGAACAGGAGCAGCGCTATCCCACGACTGGAAGGTGAAGGCTGTCCAACACATCTTATGTTTTTGCACTTTAATGATGACTACTCACTTGACATGGTGTGGCTCTACCCATGGGCTGACCTACTGCGAGGGAACCGCTTCCTTAAACATATTGTAAGAGGCAACTTCAGATCTTTCTTCTTCCTCGTAGATAAAGCCAAAGATGGCAGTTATGTTTTTTTATAAGAAGCCTCGCTCGCAAGAATAAGAGGCCGACAGCCTGCCGGGTGTCCCATGCGATGCCATTTCTAATTGGTAGTTTGCCCTCTTCAGGACTGTGCCCCCACCCGCCTCAAAAAGTCTCCTATAATAGCCTCGTTTGAGGCGATAAGCCCTTTATTTTTTATGGTGGCATCCTCCCCACCCCACCCGACAACCCTACCACCAGCCTCCCTCACCAGCAGGATTCCACTTGCGATGTCCCAGGGATAGAGGAAGCGGTGAAAATAGAGGTCAACCCTCCCGCAGGCGGCATAGGCCAGGCCAAGCGCCGCTGAGCCCATAACCCTGAGACCGTAGATATTGGGCCATAACCTTCGAGCTACCCTTAGTATCTCCCTGCCTTCCTCATCATCATAGCCCATATCATAGCCAATGAAGGAGTCACGGACCCTGGTCTTGGTGGAGATGGAGATTGGCGAGCCGTTGAGGAAGGCACCCTTCCTCCCTTCAGCCTGGAAAAACTCGTCCCTTAATGGGTCGTAGGTTATGCCAAGCAATATCTCCTCACCCTGAACCAGGGCGATATTGACCGAGAAGAAGGGGATGCCAAAGGCATAGTTGTTTGTTCCATCGAGGGGGTCAATGACCCAGGTATAGCCTGAATCCCCCTCAATCTCCTCAGATTCCTCGGAGAGGATGCCCGAGTCCGGATACTCATCCCTCAGGATGGTGATAATGTCCCTGTCAACAAGGAGGTCTACATCAGTGACGATGTTCCCCCTCCCTTTAAGCTCTACCTGCTTATCGGCGTAGAAATGAGACCTCAGGGTCTTGCCAGCCTCCCTCGCAGCATGAGTGACTATCTCAAGGGCACCCCTCCCGCTTCTGGACAGGGGCAATTCCATCATATAAGCCCCATCTTCCCTTTGACCTCTCCAATCGTCTCGCTGGCGATGGTGCTGGCACGGTGAGCCCCTTCAGCGAGGACATCGGCCACATATTTGGGGGTTTCGGCCAGTATCGTGCGCCTCTCCCGGAGGGGGGCAAGTTCAGCATTTATCCCCTCAGCAAGGAGCCTCTTGCAGTCGACACAGCCAATGCCAGCATTGCGGCATTCCTCCCCCAGTTCCTCAATCCTATCCGGGTTGAAGAGCTTATGGAGGCTGTAGATATTACACACCTCAGGGTGTCCGGGATCGCTTCGGTATATGCGTGATGGGTCTGTAAAGGCGGTCATCACCCTCCTGGAGGTCTCCTCATGCGATGCTGCCAGCTCAATGTGGTTATCCAGGCTCTTGCTCATCTTATTCACCCCATCAAGCCCAAGGACAAGGGGCGAGTCAGTGAGCTTTGCCTGTGGTTCGGGGAAGGTATCGCCGAATAGATTATTAAACCGCCTCACGATCTCCCTTGCCAGCTCAAGGTGGGGGAGCTGATCCTCCCCAACGGGGACGATATCTGCCTTATAGAGGATGATGTCTGCGGTCATAAGCACCGGGTAGCCGACGAGCCCATAGTTTATATTATGGGGCTGCATCCTTGCCTTTTCTTTGAAGGTGGTGACCCTTGTGAGCCAGCCCAAAGGGGTGATCATACTCAGGAAGGTGTGTAGCTCCATCACCTGGGGGACATGAGACTGGACGAAGAGGATACTCCTTTCGGGATCAAGCCCCGCCGCAAGCCAGTCGAGCATCATCTCATTGGTGTTCTCCTTGATATTGCCGGTCTCCTCCAGGGTTGTCAGGGCATGGACATCCACAATGCAATAGATGCAATCGTAATCATCCTGGAGGGCAACATAGTTCTTGATCGCCCCCAGGTAATTCCCTATGTGCTGCCTCCCTGTTGGTCTGGCTCCGGAAAAGACACGACCCTTCATCTTCGCTCAATACCCAGGATTTTTCTCAGCCCTACCTCGTAGGGCTCTCTCACAATCCCCTTCTCAGTAATTATAGCAGAGATATAGCGGTGTGGCGTTATATCAAAGGCAGGGTTTCGAACCCCCACCCCCTCAGGTGCAGTCCTCACCCCTTGTATGTGGGTTACCTCGTCTTCGCCTCTTTCCTCGATCGGTATCTCCTCTCCTGAGGGCAGAGAGAGGTCTATGGTGCTTATGGGTGCGGCAATATAGAAGGGGATATTGTTCTCATGGGCGAGGACGGCGATATTATAGGTGCCGATCTTGTTGGCGAAATCCCCGTTTGCCGCTATTCTGTCGGCACCAACGATGACGCAGTCTATCTCGCCTCTCGCCAGGAAATAGCCTGTCATGGTGTCGGTGATTGTGACGTTCGTCCTGGGAATCTCAGCCGCTCCTGCTGCCACGAAGATCCCCATTCTCTACAGCACGGATCTTCACCATCCGCACGAGGATCCGGACGATCATTTCGACCTGGCCACACTGTTCTCGCTGTCCGAGCTTGACGTTCGGGGAATTGTTCTCGACTGCGGCTCGCACCAACGGAAGGCACCGGGCAGCATTTCCGTCCAGCAGATGCTCCGTCTGACAGGGCGGAAAGTTCCCTATGCGATTGGGTTGAAGAACGCGCTGCGCTCGCCGGATGACGATGGCTGCGATCAGCCCAAAAAGTTCCAGCGCGGCGTGGCACTGATTCTCAATGTGCTGCGCGACTCGCCGCAGCCGTTGACGGTCTTCACCACCGGTAGTCTCCGCGACGTCGCGGCGGCTTTCAATCGCCAGCCGGAGTTACTGCGTCGCAAGATCGCCCGGCTCTACATCAACATCGGAAATCCCGCCCCCGGCCCGGAC
>DAOWNJ010000068.1 GCA_030642645.1 Dehalococcoidia bacterium
AGGATAAGCCCATCGGCGCCAACCCCAAAGTGGCGGTGGCACATAGATATAGCCAGCTCTGGCCAGTCCCGCTCCTCTTTTCGAGCATCCACGAGGAGAAAAATATTTCCCGTGGCTTCCATCTTAACGAAGTTCATTGCTCTAAGCCTATTGAGCCCTAGCTGTCGTCACCATCTCTACCATGCAGAAATAGAATTCATCCAGGTCAAGGATGTATTGGTCAGAGGTGGGGTCAAAGTGTGCTCGCCACTGCCAAACCTGTTCTTTCGATAAATAGGGGGCTGCGTTTTTCAGATAGAATTCAGCATTGCCTGTGATGTAGCGTTTGGTTTCCGGGCTGAGGGGGGCTGTTTTTGAGATGGCATAGGTGGTAGTGGAGACATCTTTAAAGCCTTCTTTCAGCAAAAGCCCGTGCATTTTTCTGCCGACAAAGTTATCAAAATGCGGTTGAGGAGGATTCCTCTCTAAACCGTTAGCGGCGGCTGTTAGCACTTCTAATTGCAAATAGACATCAATAGGGTGGAAAATGATGATGGCCCCATCGAAATCTTTAACTACAAGCCTTCCCCCCTTTTTCAGCACTCGCTTCTGCTCTTGGAGCGCTTTTTGAACATCTTCCACATAAGAGAGGGTATTACCGAAGAAAACAGCGTCAAAGGTATCATCTCTGAAAGGGATGAGGTATAAATCGCCTTCCATAAACTCAATAATGTCCTTGTGAGGTTCTTTTTCCAGGTTTTCTTTGGCATAGCGTACTAAATCCGGAGAGAAATCAGTCCCGATAACCAGGCCACTAGGCGCTACCTTTTCCGCCAGCAACGAGGACCAAAGCCCTGGTCCACATGCTAGATCCAGGACTATATCGCCTCGCTTGACTCCAAAATCGGCTACCATCTGACGTCGCTCCTTTTCCTTGGCCTTATGATGGTCAAGAAGCCACTGTACGGATGTCAGCTCCAGGCCCCTCTGACTTACAAACAATTTCTTTCCTCCTGATCGGAAATCTGACAGCAAATCCTTTAGCCAGCTACTGCTCTCCTATTAGTTTATCTACCTTTCCGCTTGCAAATTCCAAAATTAGCCTTTCAATGGGCCCCTCAAACTCCTCCCCTATATTAAACCACCTAATCCTCTCGTCGTCTAGCCGGAACCAGGCGTACTGGCGGCGGGCAAAGCGGTGGGTCTTGAGCTTTGTCTCTCGAACTGCTTCATCTAAATCCATCCTGCCTTGAATATACATACCTATCTGTCTGTATCCCACCCCCGACATTGATGGGAGTTCAAGGGTATAGCCCCTATCCATAAGCCCCTCTACCTCCTCGACAAATCCCTCCTCCATCATCTGGTCAACCCTCTTGTCTATCCTTCGGTATAGCTCATCCCTGCTCGTGGTGAGCCCTATAGTGAGAACCCGGAATGGAGGCATTTCCTTTCCCTGGAGCTGGGAGAATGGCCCCGCCCTATAACATACCTCAAGTGCCCTTATCACCCGGCGCAGGTTTCTGGGGTCTATCCGCTCGGCTGCCACCGGATCCGACCTCTCAAGCTCCTCATAGAGTGAGGTGCAGCCCTCCTCTTTCGCCCTCTCCTCAAGGTTCCTCCTGAGCTCAGGGTCTGGTGGGACATTTGGGATGCGCCAACCATCGATTACAGAGCGGACATAGAGCCCGCTCCCCCCAACAAGAATTGGCAGCCTCCCCCTCTCTTGAATATCCTCAATCGCACTATATGCCTTCTCCTGATAAAGGGCAATCCCCAGCTCTTCATCGGGGTCAATTATATCGATGAGGTGGTGTGGAATGAGGGCACGCTCCTGGGGGGTTGGCTTTGCGGTCCCGATGTCCATATAGCGGTAGACCTTTCGGCTGTCAGCACTCACTATCTCACCATTAAGGTTCTGGGCAAGATGGATGGCGAGCTCGCTCTTTCCCACAGCAGTGGGGCCAACGATTGCGATAAGGCACCTCATCTCCCCTTCTTGATCGCCGCAGCCTGCTCCACTATACTCAGGAACTCCACTGCCTTAAGGCTTGCCCCTCCTACAAGTGCACCATCGATCTCAGGCTCCGCGATAAATCCGGCGATATTCTCGCCGGTGACGCTCCCCCCATATTGAATCCTGACCCCCCGGGCTATCACTTCTCCATATAGCTCGGCGATAATACTACGGATAATAGCGATAGTATCATTTGCCTGCTCAGGGGTTGAGGCCCTGCCGGTTCCAATAGCCCAGACAGGCTCGTAGGCAATGACCATCTCATCTGGGGAGCTTATGCCCTCAAGGGCTGCCCTCACCTGCCTTGTTACCACCTCCCTGGTCTTTCCCGCCTCATTCTCTTCCAGCCTCTCCCCTACGCAGATGATGGGCTTCAGCCCCGCCTTAAGCGCCGCCTTGACCTTCTTATTGATGAGATCATCACTCTCTTGGAAATAGTGCCTGCGCTCCGAATGCCCAAGGATGACGAATTCACAGAGTTCAACAAGCATCAATGGGGAGACCTCCCCGGTATAGGCTCCCTTTTCCTCAAAGTATATGTTCTGTGCCCCTAGCCTTATCGAGAAGCCTCCCACAAGCTCCTTTACCGCGCTAAGCGAGATGAATGGTGGGCAGATGACCTTATCAACGCCATCTATTCTATCAAGCCTCTCCCCCATCTCCTCGACCAGGGCGATGGCTTCGCTCAAGGTGGTATTCATCTTCCAGTTTCCGGCGATTATCGGTGTTCTCATGTAGCTAACCTAGGCGCCAAATTTATTAAGCTTCAGGGCGTTTGCCATGGCAAGTGGCATGACCTCGACGCCGGGGAATGTCCCCAGAGAGCCCGATAGGCAGGCCCGCTCAGAGAACTCCCTCACCCCATCGGGGCGGCACCACCTGGAGTACAGGAGGAATGGGACGGGATGCCAGCTATGACCCTTTAGCACCGCAGGGGTTGAATGGTCACCGGTGACCACGATGACATCTGGATCAAGCCCCCTGAGATGCGGGATGAGGGCGTCCACCTCCTCTATAATGCGAGCCTTCTTCTCGAAGTCCCCATCCTCCCCCGCTGAGTCTGTCTGCTTTATATGGAGGAAGAAGAAATCATATTCCTTGAAGTGCTCCTTCAGGGTTATAAACTCATCCTCAATACTACTCCCAGTCTTTAGGTTTTCCATACCCAGAAGCCTTGCGATCCCCCGATACATGGGATAGGTGGCAATGGCCGCGGGCCTCAACTTATAGACTTCGCTCATTGTTGGCAAATTGGGGTATCTGGAAAATCCACGCAGCAGAATCATGTTGGCCGGGTGATGGCCTCTGAGTAGCTCCCTGGCCCTATCAGCAAACCGGTTTGCTATCTTGGCTGTTCTCTCCGCCTGTGGCGATAGGGCGAGAGCGGGCTTTGGGGCCACGCCCTCCTTTTGAGGGTCGGTATCAGTTAGGTTATCGGAGAGCCCTTCACCCCTAAACACGACAACGAAGCGGTGCTCCCTTACCGGGGTGACCAGAAGCCGGGCATTCTCAATGCTTATAGTGTTTAAGAGGCTTGATAGCTCGGCATTCCTCTCGGTAGTGATCCTCCCCGCCCTGCGATCGGTGATAAGGCCGCTATCATCTATGGTGCAGAAGTTTCCTCGGGCAGCGACATCCCCTTCATCGAGCTCAAGGTCTATGCCCAGCGCCTCCAGAACCCCCCTCCCGATGGAGAACCTCAATGGGTCATAGCCGAAGATGGCGAGGTGCCCCGGGCCGCTGCCCGGGGTGATACCACGGCCAACCAGTTCAATGAGCCCGCAGATCCCATCCCCTGCCAGTTGGTCAAGGTTAGGGGTATAGGCCGTCTCAAGCTCGGTCTTCCCCGTCTCGGGGCGGGGCAGACCCCCAAGGCCGTCAATGACCAGAAAGACGATCCTGGAGGATGTCTTTAATGCGATCTCATTTATTTGCTCAAGCGTGATCATTATTCCCTATCCAGGAGCACCTTTACCCCGGGCAGTTCTTTCCCCTCAAGGAGCTTGAGGGAGGCCCCTCCGCCTGTGGAGACATGGGTTATCTTATCCACAAGCCCAAGCGCCTCAACCGCCTCGGCTGTTGAGCCGCCACCAACTATGGTAGTCGCATCCAGGCTTGCCAGGATCGTTGCTATGGCGGTTGTCCCATTCTTGAACTTATCGAACTCAAATACCCCAACCGGACCGTTCCAGATCACCGTCTTGGATTTCCTGAGCTTGGCCTCAAAGAGATCGATGGTCTCTGGTCCGATGTCCATAACATACCATCCTTCGGGGACACTGGCTACCGGGACAGTCTTGGAGCGGGCATTGGATTCAAACCTATCGGCAACGACAATATCGGCGGGAAGAAGAAGATGAACACCCTTCTCCTGAGCCTTATCCATAAGCCGTTGAGCGAGGCCCAGCTTGTTCTCTTCGACCCTGGATTTCCCCATCTCGTATTTGAGCGACTTCAGGAATGTGGAGCCCATGCCACCTGCTATAAGAAGGGAGTCGACCTTATCCATGATATTTTCCAGAAGCCCGATCTTGTCGCTTATCTTTGCCCCACCGATTATTGCGGTGAAAGGGCGAGCCGGGTTATCCAGGGTGCTGGTCAGCATCTCTACCTCCCTTTCCAGAAGGAAGCCAGCCACCGCTGGAAGGTGCTCGGTAACCCCAACAACAGAGGCGTGGGCACGGTGGGAGGTGCCGAAGGCATCATCGACATAGACATCCGCGAGGCGGGCAAGAGCCAGGGCAAATTCGGGGTCATTCCTCTCCTCCTCAGGATGGAAGCGGAGGTTTTCGAGAAGCAGCACCTCCCCATCCTTAAGCCCTCCAACCGCCACCTCCACCTCAGGGCCAATCGAGTCCCTTGTGCACAGGACCGGCACCCCCAGGAGCTGGGAGAGGCGCTCGCCCACAGGAGCAAGCCTGAGCCCCTCTAAAACCTTCCCATCAGGCCTCCCCAGGTGGGAGCAGATGATGACCCTGGCCTTCTCCTCAATCAGGTATTCGATCGTTGGTAAGACTCGACGGATGCGGGTATCATCGCTGATGGCCCCGGTCGAGGGGTCAAGCGGCACATTGAAGTCAACCCTCAAAAGGACCCTCCTCCCCCCAACATCTATGTCCCTCACCGTTTTCTTATTCATTTGCAGAAGACCTCCTTTTTCCCCGCTGTGAGCTCCCTATGGCCGATTTTTAACATCTCTTTCTTTTTCGATTATTGTTTGGCCCTCAGGCCTTGACTTTCCTCCTCAATTTCAGATCGATTCCAGATTTCGAGGCCATATCCTCAAGGCCCGCTCTCAGGGCCTTTGCCTTAGCCTTTATGTCGGGATCATCACCCCTGCCACTGGTGAGCATCTCACCCACCGCCCTGTCGATCAGCTCTAGTGGCACAAGGGCGGTAGCTATACAATAGAA
>DAOWNJ010000057.1 GCA_030642645.1 Dehalococcoidia bacterium
CCCCCTTGTGTAGTCGCCTCCTCAGCAGGCTTGCTCGGTTCAGCATCGTCCCAGGCAACGAAGTAGCGCGCAAAGCGGCTGAGGAGGAGGTCACGCTTGTATTTGGAAGGAGACCAGGGATCGGAGTAGGCCTCCTTATCTATTTCGTTGACCTGGGGAATATCCTCAAGCCTCATCAGGCGAACAGCATACATCTCCATTCGCCTTATATTTTACCACAATTCCTCAGGTCTTAGAACTCGCTGGCGAAAAAGAGAAGCATCATTTGCCCCATGCTGTTGCTAGGCCATCTCTGTCAAGCAAAATAGGGGCGGCCACCTTTGGTGGCTGCCCCTATTCACTTATGCCTGCCTCAGCGGTATCCTGATAGAAGAGCGACGTCTTTAGTCGATAGCTCCTGCTGGCTATCCCTCAAAAACCTCTCGACCTCGTCAGGCTCAAACCTGCGGTCACGCCTGCTCCCCACACGGTATGCCCTTAGCGCTCCATTATTGCTCCACTTCCTTACAGTATTGGGGTGAACATGCAGAAGCTGGGCCACCTCATGGGTGGTAAGCATCCTCCTCTGATTGCCATTTCCTCCATTATTATTCATGGTAGTGTTCCTTTATTTATATTTCATTATACTACATTATACAATAAATGACAATACCTTCTCGACCCAAAAATTAAACTAGCCTTCCTTATCCTATGCACAATTGCGTTTACTTAACAATAGCCCATTTGTCTGAAAGAGTGTGGGATTATAGTCCTACATGTTGGTACCAGAAGGAGTGAAGTTACAGAGGCTCAGGGATTAACCCTTCGCAGGCCGTAGTAGTTATCGTTTTCCAGCATTCGCCTCAATGCATCTGGATAGATGCGTCTACCCCTCTTCTCACCCAGCTCCTCAGCCATCTGCTCCAAATCCATAGGCTGGTTCCCATTTGAGAGGAGGAGGCGAAAGGCGGCCTCAAGGATGGGCATATTGGGGGTTATGAAGTCCTCAGATTTGGAGCAGCAGTCCCTGATAAGGGTGATAGCATCCCCTTCCTTCTGACGGCATGATGGGCAGAGGCGGCTTTGAACGAGCGCGTTGAAGGAGCGACCGCTTTGCTGGTACCAGTCCAGGTCTATGAAGTAGAGCGTCTCCTCAATCATGGCAAAAATGAATTAGCGGCGAAGGGTGGCCCCAAGCTCGCGGTGGAGCCTCCCGAGTATCCTCTCCTGCTCTTGGTTCACCTCTTCATCGGTGAGGGTTCGGCTTGGAGACTGATAAATGATCCTGTAGGCAAGGGACTTCTTTCCACCGGGGACCTGCTCGCCTGAATAGATGTCGAACAGAGTAGCCTGGCTCACCAGTGGCGAGCCCTCGATTATCCCCTTTACCCTGATAGAGGGCAATCCCTCATCTATCACCAGGGCGATGTCTCGAACGCTGGTGGGGAAGCGGGGGAGTGGGCTATACCTGCGCACCGCTGATGTGTAAGGGGCTATGTCACCCAGATCGAGCTCAAACAGGAAGGCAGGCCTTGATATATCGAAGCTCTCAGAAACCCTCGGGTGGACCTCCCCCAGAACACCAACCCTTTTCTCACCTGCGAAGATACCCGCCGTCCTTCCCGGGGAGAGGACCTCATCCTCACAAGCCTCGAATCTCACCTCGATCCCAAGCCTTGCAAAGAGGGTCTCCACAACCCCCTTGGCATCGAAGAAGTTCCCTCCCCCACCAGGCCATAGTGGGGCTATCCTTGGACCGCTTATGATGCCGCAGACCATCTCCCTTTCCTCAGGGAGGTCGCCCTCCCTTGGGAGGTATGTCCTCCCCACCTCGAATAGCCAGATAGCCCCATCCTCATGTTTCTCATTTGAGGAGAGGGCTTTAAGAAGCCCTGGGCGCAGGGTTGTGCGAAGATACTCCTGCTCTGATGTCATTGGGTTTGCGACACGGACAGCACCGGAGGAATGGGCCCTCTCTAGCATCCCCAGGCTTACCAAAGAATAGGTAATCACCTCCTGGAGGCCATACCCGGCGAGGATGTCTCGCACCCTCTCCCTCAAGGGGATGATTGGCTCTGGCTCATATGTGGGGATCTCCCCATGGAGCATGGTGATGGGGATCTCATCATAGCCTATAATTCTAGCTACCTCCTCGACAAGGTCATCGGCAAGGTGGATGTCGGTTCGCCAGTATGGGACCGAGACCATAAGCTCAGACGGCGCCTTCTCCTTGCACTCAAAGCCAAGCGAACCCAGAAGCTCCCTGACCTTGTCGATTCCAACATCCATCCCAAGGATTCTCTCGACCTCGGAGGTGGAGAGCGATATTGCCTCCCGCTCCCTTTTTACTGGATGGACATTGATAATCCCCTTTGCTGCCTTTCCATTGGTGAGCTTGAGGATAAGCTGGGTGGCGCGGCGGAGCGCCAGGATGGTGAGGTCAGGGTTCATCCCCTTCTCAAAGCGTGACGATGCCTCGCTCCTCAGATGAAGCCCGGAGGAGGTGCGACGGATGCTCACATTATTGAAGTTCGCTGACTCGATAAGGATGGAGGTGGTCTCCCCCCTCACCTCGCTCCCAAGCCCACCCATTACACCGGCGATGGCGATAGGGCCTTCTTCGTCTGCGATGACCAGAGTCTGTGGGTTAAGGGTTCGTTCAACCTCATCGAGGGTGGTGAGCACCTCCCCATCCCCTGCACGGCGAACGACTATCCTCCCTCCCCTGATCTTTTGGTAGTCAAAGGCGTGTAGTGGTTGCCCGTACTCCAGCATGACATAGTTTGTTACATCAACGATGTTGTTTATCGGGCGCATGCCACAGGCGATGAGCCTCTCCTGTATCCAGCGTGGAGACTGGGCAACCCTGACATCGGTGAGGAGGCTGGCACAGTATCTTGAGCAGAGGTCTGGGTCGGCGATGTGGACTGAGGCGAGCTCATCTACAGGGGGGCCTACCTCAGGGTAGTCATCTTCGGGCAGATGAACCCTCTGCCCGGTTAGAGCGCCCACCTCCCTTGCTATCCCGACGAGAGACAGGCAATCAGGGCGGTTCGGGGTTATGTCTAGGTCGAAGATGACGTCACCGAGGTAATCGCCGATGGGGGTTTCAATGGGGGCATCATCGGGCAGAACCATAATCTCACTGTGGTTATTGGAGATGCCCAGCTCCTTCTCAGAGCATATCATCCCCTCGGAGAGGACACCCCTTATCCTTGAGGGGGAGAGCTTTATCCTCTCGCCGCTATGCCCATCTATGAGTTCAGCGCCGATACGAGCGAAGGCCACCTTTTGCCCCAGGGCCAGATTTGGTGCCCCACAGACCGAGGTGGGGCTTTCGGTGCCCAGATTTACCGTGGCGAGGCGGAGGCGGTCGGCATTGGGGTGGGGCTTAACCTCAATAACCTCCCCCACCACGATATTATCCCAACCTCCCCCAATAATTTCGATACCGCTGACCTCGGTGCCGGACATAGTGAGCCTGTGGGCCAGCTCCTTTGTTGGGAGTGTTATATCAACATAATCCCGAAGCCAATTTAAGGAGACCTTCATATTATTAGCTCTACCTCAGCGTCTTCATCCCCATCGGACTCTGCTATCATCATCCCAAGCTTCAGGTCTTTAGCCTTTATCTTCATAGAACGGTTCAGAATTGCCTCAAAAACCTCAGATCATTCCCATAAAAGAGACGAATGTCATCGATTCCATATTTGAGCATTATTATCCTCTCCACCCCCAGCCCGAAGGCAAATCCAGTATAGATACTGGGGTCATAGCCAACACGCTTGAGGACATTGGGGTGGACCATCCCTGCGCCCATGATCTCGATCCAGCCGGTCTCATTGCATACCCGGCATCCCCTCCCCCCACAGAGGAAGCAGTCGATGGCCAGCTCCACCCCGGGCTCAACGAAAGGGAAGTAATCACAGCGGAATCGCACCTTGCGCTCCTGGCCGAAAAGGCGCCTGGCGAATTCATAAAGGGTCCCTTTGAGGTCGGCCAGGGTGATATTCTCATCAACGGCAAGCCCTTCGATCTGGTAGAACATCGATTCATGGGTGGCATCGGTTGCCTCATAGCGGTATACCTTCCCCGGCACAACAACCCTGACCGGCGGCCTTGTCCTCTCCATAACCCTTATCTGCATCGGGGAGGTGTGGGTTCTGAGGAGCATTGGCCTCTCCCCGGTCTCGGTCTCATAGTCTATCCAAAGCGTAGCCCACATATCTCGGGCGGGGTGATAGGGTGGGATATTGAGTGCCTCGAAGTTGTAGTAGTCCCATTCAACCTCTGGCCCCTCCACCACCTGAAACCCCATGGCGACGAAGGCAGCGCATATCTCCCTCACTATCTGGGTGGTGGGGTGGAGGCGACCACATGGGAGGGGGTGTCCGGGGAGGGTTACATCGATTCGCCCGAGTTCAATTGACATTGAAAGCTCGTGCTCCTTAAGCGCCGCCCTTTTCTGCTCCAGATGCGCTTCCAGGAGGGCCTTGACTTCATTGGCGGAGGCACCAATCACCTTTCTTTCATCCAGTGAAAGAGAGGCCAGCCCTCGCAGGACATTGGTTAGCTCACCCTTCCTGCCAAGGTAGCGGACTCGCCAATCCTCAAGGGAGTTGAGGCCGCCGACGCTACCCAGCTCCAAAATAGCCTTTGACTTGATCTCGTCTAATTTCTTGAGCATTGACCGCTATTATAGGATAGACCTAGCAAGGGGTCAAGGAGGACTGGGCGGAATGAACTTTTTCACCACAAACAGCGTATATTTATATAGATAATGGATTTAATCGAGAAGTGGCAGTCAGGCGATATAAATGCCTTTGAGGCTCTCTTCCAGCAATACTACAAATTGGTATTCAAGACTGCCTATCTCATGGTGGGCAATAGGGAGGATGCCGAGGATGTCCTTCAAGAGGTATTTTTTGCCGTGTGGAAGTCGCGCTGCACCTTTAACCCAGCTAAAGGGAAGCTCACTACCTGGCTTTATCGTATCACTATTAACCAGTGTGCAGACAGGAAACGCAGGAAGCAAGTTGCTACCCTCTCCACCGAGGAGACAAAAGATGATGGGTTTGATTTGCCGGAAATAAGGAGTTCAGAGCTACCAGAGGAGCTTTCAATGAGTAGGTTGGAGTATGAGAGGGCGATAAAAGCGGTAAATTCACTAGGTGAAAAGCACCGCCCTGTTCTCATCCTGAGGTATTTTAACGACCTATCCTATAACGAAATTGCCCAGGTAATGGGCATCCCCCTGGGAACGGTTAAGTCCCGGCTCAATGAGGCGCTCAGAACCCTGCGAGGGCAGCTTGAGAAGGAAAAACAAGGAGGGGCAGGGTGAAAAGGTTAATCATCTTACTATCTGTTTACTATTATCTGTGCTATCGGCTGTATTGCTGTGGTGGTGAATTAAGGGGTTGGCCCTATAGAAATACCCTAGAGGAGGTGACCTAATGGGGAGGAAGCTTTTGATCGGGGTTCTGGTGCTTCTGGTGGTGGCGGCGGGGGTAGGCATTGGCTGCACCACCGGGGTCTCACAGGCGGAGTATGATGCCGTGGTAGCCGAGCGAGACACATTGCAAGCCCAGCTTGATGCCTTGCAAGGCGACTACGACACATTGCAAGCCCAGCTTGATGCATTGCAAGGCGACTACGACACATTGCAAGCCCAGCTTGATGCATTGCAGGCTGATGTCTCTCAGGGAGCAGATTATGCCTTGATCCTGGACATGTTTTCTGACGTTGGCCGGGTGCACTATGGGATGGAACCCAAATATTTAACCGGTGATCCTGAAGACCCGGCTACATGGGAAGCGTGGTGGAACGATTTGACCGAGCTGGTTGAAGCTACAGGAGATGAGGAGCTTATAGGCCTGTTCCAGACATATGGGGAGATGAGGGACGATCCGGAGACAACCGAGGAGGAGCTGATGGCTATGTGGATGGCCATAGAGGATTACCTGGTCTCCGCCGTTCTTGATACCCTGGAGCTGGAGTAGGGTTACATTAAAGGGCCAGCCCCTTTTTGTTATGGATGGTTAAGGGGAGAAAGGTCTCAATACAGGGAGAGGGAGGAAGTATGAATTGTAAAGATATTAACAGGCTGTTAACCGCTTACCTCGATGGCGAGGTGACGCCTGAGGAGCAAGAGCAGATTCAGGCCCACCTGTCTACCTGCCCACACTGTCGGGAGAAGCTGGAAGCGCTGGCTGCCACTCAAAACAACCTTCGTCAAGCCCTCAAGATAACGGCAGCCGGAGCCACCCCTTCGCCTCTGGCATGGGCTGGGATCAGGGAGCGGTTGGCAGAGGAGCGAGACAGGGTTACCACATGGGGTCTGGCTAAATCCAAATTGAAAGGAGGGAGAGCCATCGTGGTAAGAGGTTTGGTTTCACGGCAGCCGGTCTGGAAGACAGCGGTTGGAGGTGTGCTGGCAGTAGCGCTGATCTGCGGGCTGGGCCTGGGGATGCTGTCGCTTGGCGGTGAGTCCGCGTACGCCGAGGCAGCGGATATCGCC
>DAOWNJ010000123.1 GCA_030642645.1 Dehalococcoidia bacterium
ACGACGGCTGTTAGTGGCTGTGGTATCTTCAGCCTATAGAAAGGAGGAGGGGAAAATGGCAGAGAGCATAAAAGATAAAGTTGCAATTGTTGGTATGGGATGCTGCAGGTTTGGAGAGTTGTGGGATAGGAGTCCCCGGGATATGATGGTTGAAGCAGCCAAGGAGGCCTATGCGGATGCCAAGATAGAGCCAAAGGATATACAGCTTGCCTACTTCAGCAGTGTCTTCGCAGACTCGGGTGGGCTAACGGGACAAACCCCAAGCAGGGCTCTGAATCTTCAGCATATACCCATTACCAGGGTGGAGAATGCCTGCGCATCAGGTCAGGATGCCATCAGGCATGCCTCCTATGCGGTGGCAGCGGGGATAGCTGATATCGCTATGGCGGTTGGGGTTGAGAAGAACAAGGACTATGGCTTCAGCGGCCTTGGTGGGTATGGAGGCATGGGGGCCATGGGAGACTCAGAGGCCGCCTGCATGCCGAATACCACTGCCCCTGGTATGTTTGCCATTCTGGCCACCGGTTATTTCGCTAGATATGGCATTGACCCTGTGGAGGGGAAGAGGCTCATCGGGATGGCATCGGTGAAGAGCCACTGGAATGGGGCTAGAAACCCTAAGGCCCACCTCCAGAGGGAGGTCTCTATTGAGACGGTCATGGGTGCTCCCATAATCGCCTGGCCTCTGGGACTATTTGACTGCTGCGGGGTGACCGATGGATCAGCGGTTGCCATAATCGTCCCCGCAAAGGACGCAAAGAAATTCAACGACCACCCCATGTATGTCAAGGCCCTCCAGATCTGCGTCGGCGGTGAGAACATGGTAAGGGATGACTTCGACTTTGCTCATATAGAAGAGACTTATCGCTCTGGTTGTTATGCCTATGAGGAGGCAGGGGTAAAGGTCCCTCGTGATGAGATCAGCATGTGTGAATTCCACGATTGCTTCTCTATCACTGAGACGGTGGGGATGGAGGACCTCCAGTTCAGCCCCAGGGGTAAGGTGTATGATGATGTCCTCGGCTCAAATGCCGGTTTCTTCACACTCCAGAGGGCACTGGAGGGACAGGATGCCTTGCCGGTCCAGCCTGATGGGGGTCTCAAGTCCTTCGGCCATCCCATTGGCGCCAGCGGGATAAGGATGGCTTATGAGATGTACCTGCAGTTTCAGGGAAGGGCTGATCGGAGGCAGATACCAAATATAAGGGGTAGAAGAATGGGGTTAACCCATAACCTTGGTGGTGGCCCTGCCTCGTGCACTATCGCCGTAAATATCTATGGGGATGAGCTTTAAGATGAGATCAGGGTAGCTCAGGCTTCCTCCTGGGCTACCCTCTCATTCTCAGAAAGGAGCTAGAGATGGTGGTAAGATTGTTTCAGATAGAGAACTACGTTACCAGGGAATGGAAGGAGGCCGAGGCGGAGACATTCGAGGAGGCATGCAAAAAGCTGGGCTGGAAGGTTGAGGATGGCTACTTGCATCGCATAAACGTATCCATCCCCCGCAAGGAACGGCTCGGCTGGTAACCTTCTGTCCTCCTTTCCCCTATTTGGGAGAATGGAGCGTCAGATAAGGCCGATCTCTAGGGAGCAGGGATTTTAGAATACTGCTCCCTTTTTTATGCCAGTTGGTTGACGAACTGGCACAAGACAGGAAGGTCCTCGGGCCTTCGGTAGGATATCATAAGCTCAGAAACCCCGAGGCTATCCAGCTTCTCAGCTTTTCGCCTCAGGTCATCCCCATCTCTGAGGGTAAGGCTCTCTCTAATCTCTTCCCTGCCTATCTTTCCAGGCTCCACCCCCATTAGCGACAAAAGGCCCCCAGAAAGGCTCATGCCATCCAGCCATCGCTCGCGTGCCTCCTCTGGCTCGATGTAGGCAACAGTGGTAACTACTGAGAACCCCGCCCTCTGTGACCTGTTGGCCCACTCCTTTGCCGTCTGAAGCAGCCTTTCGTTCACCGAGTAAGCATGAATACCATCGGCGACGCCTGAGGCCACCTCCATCCACCTTTCGCTCATGGCAGCCATCAGGATGGGCACACGCTCCTGGAATGACCTGAATGGGAGCTCGACATCTTCAAAATGGAATACCTCGCCATCATAGGTAACCTTCTCCCCCGCCAGGAGCCTCCTCACGATCTCGGTGCCCTCCCTAACCCCCCCATCACTTCCCTCAAGGCCGATGTTCTTGAGGAAGGGCCTTATCCCTCGGCCCAGCGACAGGCCTACTCTGCCCTGGGAAAGATGGTCCAGGGTGGCGGCGGCGTGGGCGATGACCGCTGGCGAGCGGTGATAGGGGCTGGTTACCCCTACACCCACCCTGGTCTTGGAGGTGCTCATCACAGCAATGGTGGCTGCTGACCAAAGCTCCCACTGGGAATTCGGGGAATCAGGCACCCAGGCCCGGTAGAAGCCGGAGCCGTCGAGCTCCCTCAGATAGGCCTCAAGCTCTGTTACCGGACATTTGATTGTCAATTCTAAGCTGAAGTTGACCATTGAACCTACCATCCTTTTTGGTTATTCTAGCACCTCAGCCTTTATAGTTCAAAAGGTAAAGCACGCGTTGACTTATTTCCCCTCAATACCTAGAATTAAACAGGGGTAGACCGTGGTGCTATCGGAGCTGGAAAAGCGAATCGAGACCCTGGCCCGGTGGATGTATGAGGCAAAGCACCTGGTGGTGTTCACCGGTGCAGG
Source organism: Dehalococcoidia bacterium (assembly GCA_030642645.1). Lineage (GTDB taxonomy): Bacteria > Chloroflexota > Dehalococcoidia > E44-bin15 > DAOWNJ01 > DAOWNJ01. The sequence goes on from DAOWNJ010000123.1 coordinate 2,700, forward strand.
CATAAGCACGGAGTCGGGTATCCCCGACTTCCGAGGGCCAGACGGCATCTGGACCCGCCAGGAAAAGGGTCTCCCTCCGAGAACGCTGGACCTCTCTTCAGCGGAGCCCAATCCCGGCCACATGGCTATTTTTGAACTAGGGGAGTTGGGGAAGCTCAGCTTCCTCATTTCGCAAAACGTGGACAACCTCCACATGAGATCGGGGGTCAAGCCTGAGTTGCTGGCAGAGCTGCACGGCAATGTGGCCAAGCTTCGCTGCACCCGCTGTGGGGCTAAAGTTGACAGGTCAACTGCCCTGGATACCTGTCACTGCGGCGGCAGGCTGGCCTCAAGCGTGGTCAACTTCGGCCAGCCCCTGCCCCAGAGGGAGCTGGCCGATTCCTACTGGCACTCAAGAAACTCTGACCTTTTCATAGTCTGTGGCTCCAGCCTCGTCGTCACCCCCGCTGCT
>DAOWNJ010000045.1 GCA_030642645.1 Dehalococcoidia bacterium
TCCAATCAGCCGGGGATGGCCAAGGGGCACCTCTCCTGGGAGACCTTCAATCAGATTAAAGACAAAATGAGAAATGACCTTGCCGGGGTGGGGGCCTTCCTTGATGCAGAGTATTATTGCTTCCACCACCCGGAAGCGAAGATAGAAGAGCTTAAAAGAAGCTGCGGGTGCAGAAAGCCTGAGCCCGGTATGCTCCTTAGGGCAGCGAGGGATAAGGGTATCAGCCTTCCTTCCTCCTGGATGATAGGAGACGGGCTGGTCGATATAAAGGCGGGTAATAGTGCCGGGTGCAGGACCGTCCTTCTTGGCAGGATGAAATGCGAGCTCTGCCCCCTCATAAATGAGGATGGTGCTAGGCCTACCATCATCGCTCCCAACCTTCTAGAGGCAGCTCAAGTCATACTAAACTTGGAGGAGAAACATGGAGATATTTATCGACTCAGCGAGCATCCCGGAGATCGAGAAGTGGCTCAATATGGGCTTGGCGGATGGCGTAACCACTAACCCCTCCATCATGCTGGGGGATGGCATCTATGATATAGAGGAAGGCGCCAGGGATATAGCCTGCCTCATCTATCCCCGTCCTCTGAGTGTTGAGGTAACCACTAATGACCTTAATGAGATGCTTGATCAGGCTCGGGAGTTCGCCTCCTGGGCCTCTAACATCGTAATCAAGGTCCCGCAGGAGACACAGGATGGCGTCCCTTGTTACGGCGTGGTCAGAAGGCTGGAGGAGGGTGGCATAAGGGTGAACTCTACTGTGGCCATGTCCCTGGGCCAGGTAATCCTGGCAGCAAAGGCGGGGGCAACCTACATAAGCATCTTCGCCGGAAGGGTGGGTGATGAGGGGGGAAATACCCGTGAGGTGATAAAAAACGCCGTCTGGTGGCTTGAGCGCTGGAGATACAATAGCAAGATCATCGTGGGAAGCATAAGGTCGGTGGCAGATGTCCTGGATGCGGCGCTGGCTGGCGCCCACATCATCACCATACCGCCCCAGTTCATTGCCAAAATGGCAGACCACAGATACTCGCGGGCCACCGTCGGGCAATTCATAGGTGATGCCAGGAAAGCCCTGGAGATGATGGAGGGAGCGAGGAGAAGCTAGTTTGGAATACTCTCCAGGGGGCGGTATAGCCGAAGAAATCGATAATACTGAGTCCAAGCCAGGCGAAATCACAAGGCCCAGGATAACCGCCCTCATCTGCGCCCTCAATGAGGAGGAGAACCTTCAACATGTCTTACCCAGAATCCCTGATTGGGTGGACGAGGTCATCCTGGTAGATGGGCACTCCAGCGATAACACGGTAGAGGTGGCTAAAAAGCTCCGCCCGGATATTCGTATTCTGTGTCAGAGGGACAAAGGTAAGGGCAATGCCTTAAGATACGGCTTTCAGGAGGCCAGGGGGGACATCATTGTAACCCTGGATGCCGATGGCCAGACTGACCCTGAGGACATACCGCGTTTTATCGAACCCCTCCTCAACGGCTATGATTTTGCCAAGGGCTCCCGCCTTGTTCATGGGAGACCGCCAAGAATGCCCTTTCACCGCTGGATTGGGAATAGGGTTCTCGCCATTTCCTCCAATCTCCTCCACGGCACCAGGTATACCGATATATGCTCTGGCTATAACGCCTTCTGGAAGAGCGCCCTGGGGAGGGTCAAGCTCTCAAGCGAAGGCTTCGAGATGGAGCAGGAGATGCTGGTCAAGGCCAAGAAGGCAGGCTTGAGAGTGGCAGAAGTGGAATATTGCGATTTGGGTCGTATAAGCGGTGAAAGTAAAATCTCCGATATCAAGCAGGGCTTGATCGATTGGTTAGTGATCATCAAGGAGCGCTTCCGTGGCTGAGCAACCACTGCTCTCTGTTGTTATTACCTCTTATACCCTCGACAGGCTAAAGGATATTCTTGAGCTTCTGGACAGCATAAAGGCTCAGACCTACCGCAATATGGACACCATATTTATCGCTGAGCGGTCGCGGGAGCTATATGAGAGGGTAAAGGCCTATGCAGAAGAAAAGGCCATCCCCAATATGAAGGTAGTCTTTAATGATGGCGAGCCAGGGCTATCGGCAGCAAGAAACCTGGGCATCGAGCATGCAAGCGGCGATATTATCGCCTTTATAGACGACGATGCCCTGCCCTTCCCCGACTGGGCGGAGGAGATGGTTGAGACCTATAAGGACGGATCTGTTATAGGCGTCACTGGCGCTATCTTGCCCCTGTGGAAGGACGAGCCAATGGATTGGTTCCCCAGCGAATTTGATTGGATACTTAGCTGTTCTAATTTCTCAGCTATTACTGAGAGGAGAGAGGTGAGGAATGTCTGGGGAACAAATATGTCATTCAGAAGAGAAGCCTTCGATTCGGGTGGCCTATTCTTAACCCACCTGGGAGCTAAAGGAGGGGGTGAAAGTGGAAAACACGAGCTAGTTGGTGATGAAACCGAACTTTCGATAAGGGTAAGAAGGATGACGGGAAAAGGCATAATTTATGACCCACATATTATAGTCCAGCATAAAGTCTATAAATATAGGGTCACCTCAGTGTTTATTGCTAGAAGAGCTTATTGGGAAGGCTACACTAAGGCAATGTTCAATAGGAGCTATCGCAGCAATAGCGGTGAGAGACTGCTAAGTGTCGAGACCTCGCTCTTGAGGCGCATCCTCACCAGGCTTCTACCCAGCATATTGATAGGCTTCTTCAGAAATCCCATTATTGCCTGGCATAGACTCTGGGTCACTGTCACCGCTCTATCCTTTGTTGCGGTGGGGTACCTGTCCTATTCCATCTCTTCACCCTTTAATCGCCAGAAGGCTCGAATAGGTGATCACTCTACAGGAGGGAATAAATGACCAGATATTTCATCACCGGCGGTGCAGGCTTCATCGGCAGCCACCTGGTAGATAGGCTAATGGGAGAGGCTAACCAGGTCACGGTGTATGATAACCTCGTTTCAGGCAAGAAGGAGAATATAGAGCACCATTTGGGTGAGGCAGGCTTCCAGTTCACCCAAGCCGACCTGTTGGACTTTGAGACCCTGAAGCAGTCGATGAAGGGCCACGATATTATCTGGCACCTGGGGGCAAACACTGATATTCCTACAGGCAACAGGGTTACCGACCTCGACCTCAATAATTGCACCGTTGCTACCAGGAATGTCCTTGAGGCCATGAAGCAGCTCGGAATAGGTAAACTCCTCTTCTCCTCAAGCGCTTGTGTCTATGGGGATGCCCCGCCAATACCACTTGCTGAGACTTATGGGCCCCTACTACCTATTAATCTCTATGGTGCTGGAAAGTTAGCCTGTGAAGGGATTATCAGCTCCTATTGCCACCTTTTCGGTATACATGCCTGGATATTCCGCTTCAGCAATGTGGTAGGAGCTCGTATGGGGCACGGGGTCATCTACGACTTTATCCAGAAGCTTGTGAAAAACCCTCAGGAGCTCGAGATCCTGGGTGATGGCAATCAGGAGAAGCCGTTCTTTCTGGTTGAGGACTGCATCGATGGAATGCTCTGCGCCTTTCAGAGGTCAAATAGTCAGTACGACATCTATAACCTGGGATGCGAGTCCTTCACCAATGTTACCAGCATTGCCGAGATAGTGAGTGAGGGGATGGGCCTGGAGAATGTCAGATTCAAGTATACCGGCAGCAGGAGGGGCTGGCCTGGAGATACCCCTGTGGTTCATTTTGATGTGACCAAGATGAAGGGGCTGGGGTGGGAGGCAAGACACACCTCAGATGAAGCGGTGCGCATGGCAGCAAGACGTCTTATAGAGAGTCAGAGGGTGAAGGGGCAGGCAACATGATAGGAGAAAAGGTCTGTGTAATAGGCATCTGGCATCTGGGCTCCGTTTTTTCGGCGTGTCTTGCCAGTCTGGGCTACCGTGTAGTGGGCGTTGATAGGGATTCAACAAGGGTGGAGGCTCTGAACTGTGGCGTCCCGCCTTTATTTGAGCCGGGCCTGGCGGAACTGATCAGCGACAACATCAAATCGAAAAGGTTGAGCTATACCAGCGATTTGAGCTCTGCCCTGAAGGAAACGAGGTATGTTCTCATAACCTTCGATACGCCGGTAAATGATAGGGATGAGGTGGACCTATCGGAGATCATTGATACCTGTGAGGAAACCTCCCACTACCTTGAGAATGATTCAGTGATCATAGTGAGCAGTCAGGTTCCCGTTGGCACCTGCGGGCTAATAAGGTCGCTAATCCGAAAGAGCAACCAAACCCTCGATTTTGATATTGCCTATAGCCCGGAGAATTTGAGGCTTGGGAGGGCGATAGAGTGCTTCCAAAACCCGGATAGGATTGTGATCGGTGCTGATAATAACTCCACTCTGGATAGGGTAGAGGCCCTTTTCAGTGCAATCGATGTCCCCAAGCTCAGGATGAGCCTGAAGACAGCCGAGATGACAAAACATGCGCTCAACGCATTTCTGGCCACATCCATAAGCTTTGCAAACGAGATAGCCAACCTCTGCGATGGGGTAGGTGCAGATGCCCTGAAGGTGGCCACAGCCCTTCGCATGGATGGAAGGATAGGGCAGAAGGCATTCCTCGAGCCTGGCCTGGGGTTTGCTGGCGGTACATTGGCCAGAGATTTGAGGGCCCTCCAGAACCTGGGAACCATGTCTGTGTGCGAAACGCCGTTGATCAATGGAGTTCTGAGGGTAAATGAGCAGCAGAACGGGGTGGTGATAAAGAAGCTGGAGAAGATATATGGCTCAATCAAGGATTTGATGGTTGGTGTCCTGGGATTGACCTATAAGCCAGATACAAGCACCCTGCGCCGCTCTGCAGCTTTAGAGATTATAGAGAGCTTGACCAATAAGGGGGCCAAGGTTAAGGCTTATGACCCTAAAGCTTCGGTGGAGGAGGTCCAGCAGCACAAAGAATTCAAATTCTGTGCTGACCCCTACGAGGTATCTTGGGCCAGCGATGCCTTGATTATTGCTACCGAATGGCCAGAATTCAAGGCATTGGATTTTGACTTGATCATGTCAGCAATGAAAAGGCCGGTGATTATCGACGCCAAGAATATGCTGGACGGCGATGAGATGGTCGGGAGAGGTTTTCTATACTCCGGTATAGGAAGGGGGCAGATACTATAAGGGGTATTCGACAATGATACTGAAGGACAAGGTAGCTATCATAACAGGGGGAAGTGGTGGAATAGGCAAGGGGATTGCATCAGGTTTTGCCAGGGAGGGCTCGCACCTGGTCCTTTCAGCGAGGAACCCTTTAGATCTCGAAGTTGCCAAAAGAGAAGTGCAAGGCTATGGGTCAAGGGTCGAGATATTCCCTGCGGATGTTTCCAAAGAAAAGGGGGTAAAGGAACTGGTGGACTTCACCCTGGAGAGATTTGGCACCATTGATATTCTGGTAAACTGCGCTGGAATTTATGGTCCCATTGGGTTTGTCATAGATATCGATACCGATGGGTGGACAGAGGCCATAAATATAAACCTCTGCGGCACATTTATATGTATCAAGGCTGTCCTGCCAACGATGATCAAGAACAGAAAGGGCAAGATCATAAACCTTTCCGGAGGAGGGGCTGCCTCTCCTCTCCCCAGGTTCAGCGCTTATGGCATCTCTAAAGCGGCGGTGGTGAGGCTGACCGAGACCCTGGCCAAGGAGGTCGAAGGATATAACATTGATATCAATGCGATTGCACCCGGTGCGGTAAATACGAGACTGTTGGATCAGGTGCTCAAGGCGGGTGAGGCTGCGGGTGAGGAATTTCTGGCTAAATCCATCAAACAAAAACAGGAAGGAGGCGTACCCCCGGAGAAAGTGGCCGAGCTGGCTATATTTCTTGCCTCGTCTGAATCCGACGGTTTGTCAGGCAGACTCATAAGTCTCCTGTGGGACAACTGGAGAGAAGTCCCTAAGCACCTGAATGAGATAATGTCCTCAGATGTCTACACATTGCGCAGAATTATTCCGAAAGAGCGGGGATACGACTGGTAAACTCGGAGGAGATAATGAAGGTAGGGCTAATAGGCGCTGGCCTCCAGGGGAAAAGAAGGGCCAGGGCTCTTAAAGCTATCGGTGATACCCTGGTTGTGGTGGCAGCCGCCCATCTGGAGAGGGCGGAGCTTCTCGCCCTGGAGTTTGGCTGTGAGCCAACCAGTAACTGGCGGGAGGTAGTGGCCAGGGATGATGTTGAGGCGGTTTTTATCTGCACCCCACCCCACCTCCATGAGCCGATGTGCACTGAGGCCCTCAAGAGGGGTAAACATGTGCTCTGCGAGAAGCCGCTGGCAAGAAACCCCGAAGAGGCACAGAGGATAGTGGACGCAGCCTATCAAAACGGCGTCAGGCTCAAGTGTGGCTTTAACCTCCGCCATCACCCAGGAATAAAGCAGGCAAGAGAATGGTTTGACCAGGGCCTCATCGGTGAGCTGAACTTCATCCGATGCCGCTATGGAATCGGCGGCAGGCCGGGCTATGAGAAGGAGTGGAGGGCAGACCCCGAGATAAGCGGTGGGGGACAGCTCATGGACCAGGGTATGCATGCCCTGGATCTTTCGCGCTGGTTTTTGGGAGAGTTTGTCGAGGCCACCGGCTTCCTTCAGACCTGTTTCTGGGATATTGCCCCCCTGGAGGACAACGCCTTCTGCCTTCTACGCACCGAAAGGGGGCAGGTAGCCTCCATCCATGTAAGCTGGACACAATGGAAGAGTCTTTTTTATTTTGAGGTATTTGGCAAGGATGGCTATATCACGGTAGATGGTCTCGGCGGTGGCTACGGGGTGGAGAGGGCCGCCCCTGGGAAAGAGGGCCTTCCTCATGCCATTCGAGGAGCAGGTAATCGAGTTCCGAGGGGAGGACCGCTCCTGGGAGGAGGAATGGAGGGAGTTTAAGGGAGCTATAGAGGAGGGCCGTGAACTTGTGGGAGATGGCCGTGATGGCCTGGAGGCAATAAGGCTCGCCTACGCGATATATGAGGCTGCCGGAAGAAGATAACGCAGGGAAGGTGAAGGTTATTTGTTAAGGAAAGGGATACGATCTGATGGATTTACCCAAGTCTAAATGGGAATTTTTAGTCGAAGGCGGCAGATTCGCCCTGCGTCTCCCTCCCTTATATCTATCATATTTGCGCAATCACCCAATCCATGTGTTCCCTTTGAGCGTGGATATGAATATTACCGACAGGTGCAATTTCAGGTGCAAGCACTGCCGGGGCGCGACCGAAGATTATAAGCCAAAAGAGGAGATCGACTTTGCCACTATGAAAAAGCTCATCAATGACGTGGCTGAGATGCATATCCCTTACCTAACCCTCGGTGGGGGAGAGCCGCTGATTAGATACGATTTTGCCTTGCAAACAATCGAATATGCCAAATCCTCTGGCATAGAAGTAGGAATAGTAACCAACGGCTCACTGCTGACTGAAGATAGGCTGGCTGAGCTGGTCAAGGCAGGCTTGCATAGGATCGCCTTCTCTTTGGATGGTGCAGATAAAGAAACGCATGATTGGATAAGGATGCCAGGATCGTTTGACAAGATAATGTCGAATCTAACCCTTTGCCAGAGCATGAGAAAGGAGAAAAAGTTCAGGCTACA
>DAOWNJ010000073.1 GCA_030642645.1 Dehalococcoidia bacterium
AGCTTTGCGTATTGCTTGGCATGCCTGGGGACAAAGTCGGTGAAAAGACCAAGCATATCGTTTATAACCTGAACCTGGCCGCTGCAGTCTTTTCCAGCACCAATGCCGATGGTTGGAACGCTAAGCCTCTGGGTTATAAGCCTTGCCAGTGGTGAGGGTACCATTTCGAGGACGATGGCAAAGGCCCCTGCCTCCTCAAGTGCCAGGGCATCCTTAAGTAGCTGAGCGGCTGTCTCTTTGCTCTTCCCCCTGACCCTTGGACCGCTCAACTGATAGGCTGACTGGGGGGTATAGCCCAGGTGTCCCATAACCGGGATCCCGCAGGAGACGATGCGCTCCACCTTGTCCGCCACAACCTCCCCACCCTCAAGCTTCACTGCCTGGGCTCCACCCTCCTGAAGGAAGCGCCCTGCGTTGTAGAGGGCATCTTCGACTGATAGGTGATAGGTCATAAATGGCATATCTCCAATCACAAGGGCCCGACTCGTTCCCCTGACCACCGCCTTTGTGTGATGGATCATCTCGTCCATTGTAACCGGTATGGTTGAATCGTAGCCAAGGACTACCATACCAAGGCTATCTCCAACAAGGATCAGGGGAATACCAGCCTCATCGATGAGCTTGGCTGTGGAATAGTCATAGGCGGTGAGCATAGGGATCCTCTCCCCCCTCTCCTTCATCTCCCCTATCTCACCTATGGTGATACGCATTAACCCCTCCTTTAGATGAAAACTCCGGCCTCGGTGGTAACGATGGCGTTATCCTGGTCAACATAGACAAGGCAGGGCCTGAAATTGAGGGCCTCCTCTTCTGCTACATCCTTGTAGCAAAGGATAATGACAATGTCCCCGATACTAGCGAGCCTTGCCGCAGCACCATTGAGGCCAATGACCCCGGAGCCCCTCTCCCCCTCAATGGTGTAGGTCTGGAACCTGGCCCCATTGTTCACATTGAGCACATGGACCATCTCAAAGGGGATAATGTCTGCTGCTTCCATCAAAAGCCCGTCTATGGTGATGCTCCCCTCATAATTAAGGTCCACCTCCGTCACCCGTGCCCTGTGTATCTTGCTCTTCAGCATCGTCCTCATAACTCCCCCCTAAAGCTTATTTTCGAATGCTGTAGAATCTTCTCAAGCTCCCCTGCCCTCTCCTCATCAATCTTCCCCTTTGCCAGCGCTACAGGGATGGTCTTTACGCCAAGCTCACAGTATGCCGAAAGGAGCTCTGGTGCCCTTGTCTCAAGGGCTGAGAGGTGTTTTTCGATCGTTCCCAGGTCTCCCCTGGCGATGGGCCCGGTGAGGCAATTCGGGAGGCCGACCTTCTGGATATTGTTGAGTGTCCCCTGAAGAAGGGGAAGCATGGCCTCTACTGCCTCAGCGGGAGATACCCCAAAGGACTGCCACAGCTCTGTGGCAAGCTTCACCAGGGTAACAAAGTAGTTGCAGGCGATGACCGCTGCTGCATGATAGAGGACCTTATCACCAGGCCCCAGCCTCACCCACCTCCCATCGAGGGTGATGGCCATCTCCTTGAGGGTATCGAGCAGCAGCCCTTCCCCCTCAATGGCAAAGGTTGAGCCAGAGAGGTTCTCTATAGCATGGGAGATGCTGGCGAAGCTCTGGAGGGGGTGAAATCCACCGACCTCAGCCCCCACCTGTCTCGCTGGCTCGAGGACATCGAGGGAATAGGCCCCACTACAGTGGATCACCCCTTGCCCCTGGTGCCAATTTAGCTGGGCCACAACCGGGGCGATGACATCATCTGGGGTGGTGACAAAAACAAGCTCCGCCCTATCAGCCACCCCCTGCCCGCTATCGCATACTCGGCAACCATCAACAGCATCTGCCAGCCTCTGGGCCGATGAGGTGGTCCTGCTTGATACCACCACCACCGGGTAGCCCCTGCTGCTCAATCCCACCGCAAGGGCGGTGCCGACAACCCCTGCCCCGATAAACCCGATCTCTACCATTCTTCTATCCTAGCGCCTTGCAACAGCCACGTCCCTGGCTGCAGGTATGCCACCAAGGGATATAGCCTTTGACACTGCACTCACCACGGCATTTGCCACCACCTCACAAGCCACAGAGCCCACCATGGTCAAGTCCGCCTCAATATCCCCAACGGAGAGGGCGAAAATGGCATCGCCATCGCCCATAGTGCCAACAGGCCTTATAGCAAGAGCCAGGCCACCATACGCCATCTGTGCCAGCTTATTGACCTCGTCCTTATCCAGGCGAGCATTGGTGGCAACAACCCCAATGGTAGTGTTAGTCCTGGGGGGAGGCCTCCACCCTTTGCCCTCCTTCAAAAGCTCCACAGTCCTCAGGAAGCCTGCCCCATCAGCCCGAGGGCCGGCGATGACCCCCCCGCTCTCAGGGTCGACAACATCCCCGATGGCATTGACGGCAACGATAGCCCCGACAACGACATCACCGAACACCTTCTGGCTCGCTGTCCCAATTCCGCTTTTTGTCATCCTCTCGGGACCCAGTATCTTCCCCACACAGGCTCCGGTGCCGGCGCCCACGCACCCCTCCTCCACCTCCCCACCCCCGGCTTGAAGGCATGCCTTATAACCCTCCTCGATTCCCGGCCTGACCTTTGGGTTTCCCAGTCTGAGGTCGAACAGGATGGCGGCGGGAACAATCGGAACCCTCGCCACCCCAACATCAAGCCCATAGCCCCGCTCCTCGAGGTAGCGAACCACCCCACCTGCGGCATCAAGACCAAATGCACTGCCCCCACTGAGGAGGATGGCATGAACTATGGCGTGGACGCTCATAGGGCGAAGTGAATCCGTCTCCCTGGTCCCCGGAGCTGAGCCCCGAACATCAACCCCCCCAAGCACCCCCCTCTCACAGAGGATGACGGTGCAGCCGGTTACTGCCTCCCTATCAGTATAGTGCCCCACCTTTATACCAGGGACATCGGTGATAGCATTATACATACCCCACTCCTCAGAGAACCAAAACGCCTTCTCGGGCACCGCCCAAGAAGGCAAGATAAGCATCCAAACTATTTACCGTCTCGGTCGTTACCGATCCAAGCGACTATAATCTTAGGGGATACTAACTTCTCTTGTGCTCACCGCTACCAGGAGTCGATGGCAAAGGCATTATAGCACGATTCTCACCAAAGTCAAGGGCATGAGGAAGGTTGCTGCTTGACAAAGGTGTTGGTCGCCGTCCTGGCTCTTCTGCTCATCGGGGCGGTGATACCGGGATGTGGGGGGGGCTGCTCCTGCTATGTCCACCTGACAAGCTGCTATAAATGCTGGGATCTCCAGGGCGCCCTGGAGCTTATTATAGATATAACTACCCAAGGGGCTTATGAGGGCTGCGAAGGGTGCGAGGATTGCCTGCAGTGGCTTGAGGATTATGGTAGCGGCGAATAATAAGAGGGCATTTAGCTCGTTTCAAGCCGGTTTGGGGGCGCTGACAGCGTAGCTGTCAGCGCCCCCCTTGACACCTGGAACAGAAGTAGGTGCCCCGGTTTCTAACAGATATACGCCCTATCGGGGTCCCACATACCGGGCAGGGTTTTCCTTTGCGGTGGGCAACATTGAAGAAAATCTGGGCCTCACCGGGCTCGCCATCAGGGTTTCGAAAGTCCCTGACTGTGGCCCCTCCATGGGCGATCCCGCTCTCAAGAACCTGCCTTATGGCACTGTATAGTCGCCCGACCTCATCTTTTGAAAGGTATTTAGCCCTCTTTAGAGGGTAGATTCTTGCCACAAAAAGGGCTTCATCACCATACATGTTGCCTATGCCAGCAATTGCGCCCTGATCCAGTAGGACCGCCTTTATTGGAGCGGAACGGCCTTTCAACAGTTCCCCCAGGACCTCGGGTGTGAAGCCAGGCTCCAGGGGCTCAGGGCCAAGCCTTCCTACTATTATGTTCTCATCATCCACAAGCCACATCACCCCAAGCTTGCGTGGGTCAGAGAAGAAGAGCTCGCTTCCATCATCGAAGCGAAATATAGCCCTTATATGACGCTCAGGCTCTGGATGATTCAACAAAAGGGCACCGCTCATCCTCAGATGAAAGAGCAGCGCCTCGCCCCCCGATAGGCGTAGAATAAGGTATTTCCCCCTCCTCCCCACCCCCTCTATACATTGCCCGGCAAGCCTCTGGCAAAATTCCTCAGGCGATGGCCATTTGACCATCCCTGGCCAGTTGAGAATGATCTCCCCGAAGCAACGACCTGCTACCCTGGGGATAAGCCCCCTTCTTATTGTCTCTACATCAGGCAATTCAGGCATTTTTTTTGAACTTGCAGAATGTTTTATCCCTCTCTATAAGAGAGAAAAGGTCATCTGCTCCTATAAGCTCCACCACCTTCATTGCTTTCCTTTGAGTATCTTCCTTTATCGAGAGTAGCCTGTCTGGCTTTAGAACACGATATAGCTCCTTTAGTGTCCCCTCCTTATCACCGAATTCATGGAAGGCATCATTTATAAAAACTATGTCCACGCTCTCATCTGGTAGCCCTGTGTCGCTGGCATCGGAAAGGATGAGGCTTAGATTCTTTAACATCCTTATCTTAGCTCTGGCCCAGAGGGTGGCTACAGCTACAAGCGCGTTTTCCACGGCATAGACTTTCCCCGTTTTGCCCACCATTCTGGCAGCAAGGATTGGCGAGGTGCCAAAGCCGAAGCCCTCCTCTAGGTAAACTTGCCCTTCTTGCACCCCGGCTTTTTCCAGCCATTTCCTCCTTACCCAGAAGGGTCTCGTTATCTCCATAAACGGCCAGAATAGGAGTGCACCCCAGTTGAATATATAGCTTAAGATGCCGCCTATAGTAGTGGGAACGGCTTTGTGATACAGATACCTTTGAACCAAATACACGATGATGTTCGCACCTAGAAGAATCCCGATTACTATGGGAATCCAAAGCAACGGTTCCATTTTCTAACTCCTTCTTTAATCCATCTCCCCCCAGTTCCTGCCTATTTTAACATCCACCTTCAAGGGGACGCTCAAGCTCATAGCCTTTGGCATTATCTCCTCAACAAGGCACTTCATCACATCAAGCTCATCTTCAGGCACATCGAAGAGGAGCTCATCATGGACCTGGAGTATCATCCTGCTACTGAGACCAAGCCCGTCCATCCTCCCCTTAAGCCTTATCATGGCCAGCTTAATGATGTCAGCGGCAGTGTCCTGAACCGGCATGTTTATCGCCATCCTCTGGGCTGCCTCCCTGACCTGGCGGTTGGGGGAGTTGATCTCAGGGATATACCTTCTCCTCCCCAATATGGTCTGG
>DAOWNJ010000142.1 GCA_030642645.1 Dehalococcoidia bacterium
ATCTCCTTCTCCCCCTCCTTCCCGATGACAACCCTGGAGACCTCTTCCAGGACCCTTTTGGGGATGAGCGATATGCCCTTCGTCTCTTCAGTCAAGATCGCCTCCTTTGCTCCCTCACGGTTTCCCGGTGGGGGACCCTTTATTCTTGCGCCAAAACGGCACCAGTATCAAAACAAGCATCACCACTAGCAGGCCAACGGTTCCCTGAGGGGTCTCCACAGCAGAGCGGACCACCCCAAGCGTCTCCTTTGCCCCCTCCAGCGGGGATGGGGGGAGGTGGGGCCCATCAACGATAACCTCGGGATTGGCGCCCCCCAGGGCGAGTGTATTCTCTATAAAAAGGCGGTTATCCCCCATCTCGAGCATTGAGTTGATAACTATGCTGGGGTCTGATATGAGCACGATATAGCCCTCGTGGTAGCTTATCGAGCAGGCCACCACTATGGGCCCCTCAGGCTCTCCCTCATCCCACATCGAGTTACCGTTCTGGTCAAGGAAGCTGAACCTGGATGAGGTGGCTATAACCTCATCATCGGGGACATCTATCAGGCTTGAGGCGTGGTTCAGGACAATCGTCTCAACCCCGCTTGATAATGGCCCCTGAGCGAAGTGAGTTATCTTGGGGAATGAGCTGTTCCTGTAACTGAATAGCGGGTCGAGGAGCGGGTCACCAGTGAACCTTGGCTCAACCTCGAGATATTCCAGTAACTGGTTCCCATAGCTGTAATCGTCAAGGACTACGAGTGTGCCGCCGCCTGCCGCATATTCCTTGAGCCCTCTGAGGTCTGAATCAGAGAACGGAGCATATGGTATCACCACCAGCGCTGTCCCCTGAGGTGATGATGGCAGCTCATCAAGGGAGTTAGTCAGGGATGCCTCGAAATCGGCGATGAAATCGGAGAGCCCGTTCCATGAGGAGTTGCCCGGCCCGAAATCTCGGTTTGAGGGATAGAACCAGACGACCACGGCCAGCAAGACCGCTATCACCAGGGCCAGTGGTATCAGGAACCTTGGCCTCATCTCTTAAGCTCCTCCTCTACCATATGTGATAGCCCCTCCGCCCTTTCCGCATCCTCCACCCCTGGCATATGGGGGGAGTATAGCGCCCTCTCGGCAAGGCAGGTGAGCTCCCCGAAGGCCTGGGCAGCCTTCCCCAGCCTTGGAGCGACATCGCTTAGGAATTCCCTGAGTGTTACCTGGGGTTTCATCATCACCCCTGTCGCATCCTCAGCAGCCTTCAAGGCCCGACCATAGGCCTCGATGACTCCCCCCACCTCTTCAAACCCCACCGCCCTTCCTGGCGGAGGCGCTATCTCCAATGGCTCCTCATGAGGGACCGCCTCCACCCCCCCTGCTCCGCCCCGCCTCTTATAGATCACCACACCGACTGAGACGAATGCTGCGAGCATGAGCCCAAGGATGAAAGGGTTTACGAAGAAGATGCTCATCCTCATCTCGGCCGGGCTGAGCCAGGGCTCAGCGGGATAAACCGTCACCACGAGCCCCTGGGGGCCGAAGGCCCCCAGGTTCAATGAAGGGCTCAGGGTCAGGCTGAACCCGCCGTCTGCCGAGGTCTCCGCCTCGGCCGAGGCACCTCCCAGGGTCGCCGTTACCGTGGCCCCCCCGAGAGACCCGAACTCTTCTGAAAAGGCCTCGCCATCGATGCGAATTTGGCTGGGTGAAACGGTAATGGTTGGGGCTGAGAGCTGTATCTCGGGCGAGACCTTCATGATATTGAGCTCCCTATCTATAGATGCCCCGGCGTGGAGCCCATCAGGTTCAACCGACACAGTGAGGATATGAACTCCCTCGGTTGTTTGATCACCGGGGATGATGGTTACCTCAAAATGCCCCTGGGCAACCTGCTGGGCAATAGGGATGCCGTCCAGAAGCACCAAAACATTCCTTTGAATGGAGGTCCCCGTGCCTAATGAGTTTACATCCCCCGATATGGTCATCGGCAGCCCGGGATATGCCTCGGCAGGGGCGGTGAAATCGAGTTGGGTCTGGTAGAAAATCACCTGAATCTGCACCTGTGGGCTCTGGCAGGCCAGATAAAGGCCCCTGTCTTCGCCACCTGGGATGTATGAAGATGAGAGGCTCATCTCCCGAACATACCTCCAGGGTATCCCTACCTCGGCCTGGTAGGAGCCGTCCGCCCCGGATAGAGCAGTGGCGAGCAACTCCCCATCAAGAAAGACCGTTACCTCCCTCCCAGGAAGGGCATC
>DAOWNJ010000101.1 GCA_030642645.1 Dehalococcoidia bacterium
CTCCACTGGGACCATATCGGCGACAAATGCCCTGGTTACCCCCTCTGCCATCCCATAGTAAACCCCGTAGAGGGCGAAGAGCAAAATCACATAAATTATATGCCATGCTGGTGTTGCCAGGGCGAACCCGAGATAGGTAAGCGCATATATCCCCCAGCCGGCGACGATAACCCGTTTTCTGCCAATCCTATCCGATAACCTCCCGAAGGGGGATGCTATGGAGGCATAGACCAGGTTGAATGGGATGAGCATAAGAAGGATATGGAGCGGGGATAGGCCTATATCCGATGCCCTCAGCACTAGAAAGACATCGGCGGAGTTGCCCAGGGTGAAGAGGGCCATTATCGCCAGGAAAATCTTGAACCGCCTATCGAGGCCCCCAGCGGCTGCTGCGCCTGCTTTCTCCCCTGTGGGACGGGAGGCTCTCGCCTCATGAACGAAGAAGATGATGACGAGCACCGCCAGCACCGCGGGGATGATCCCGATGATGACCAGCCACTGAAAGGTGGGCGGGGCGAGCCTTGGCGCCCACCCCTGCATCAAATAGACGATGGCGGCGGCGATGGCGATGCCTAAAACGGCGCCAGAGGTGTCCATTGCCCGATGGAGGCCAAAGCTCCTTCCCATCGTCTCTGGGGTGGTTGAATCGGCAATCAGGGCATCGCGGGGCGCAGTTCGAATCCCCTTGCCCGAGCGCTCGAAGAAGCGTATGGCGAGCGCCACACCACCTGTTGAGGTGAGCAGTAGAAATGGCTTGGCTATTGTGGAGAGGGCATAGCCCGATACTGTCAGTCCCTTTCGCCTTCCCAACCTGTCGCTCGCCCAACCACTCGCTATCTTCAGAAGGGTGGCAGCACTCTCACCAGCCCCCTCGATAAGGCCGATCATAGGTGTTCCCACTCTTAACACGTGCATCAGGAAAAGGGGGAACATGTTGAAGATCATGTCGCTGGAGACATCGGTGAGGAAGCTAACCACGCCGAGGAAGAAGACATTTCGGCTCACCCCGAATACCTTTTTGGGTTCGCCAGATGGCTGTTTCATACCCTATTTATCCAATCTTTCCTCAATTACCTCGTCGACCAGTTGGGTGATCTTCTTCCTCGCCTCCTCCAGGGCCGTAAGACCTTGCTCGGTTATGGCGTAATATTTGCGAACCTTCCCGCCGACCAGTTTCCTCTGTGGGGAGAGGTAGCCCTCTCTCGCCAGGCGATGCAGGGTGGGATAAAGGGTCCCGGGGCTTAACCGATAGCCATGCCGCCCCAGTTCCTCCAGAAGCTCGGCCCCATAGACAGGCCCCTTTGAGGCATGGTAGAGGATGTGAATCTTGACAAAGCCCAGAAAGAAATCCTTCAGCATAATTATCATCAGGCGATATCGTTATATGATATAATAAACGCCCTTATCTGTATCTGTCAAGTGAACCAAGGGGAAGATGCTTTCGTTGCCCGATGATTTTATCTGTCAATGCCTCTGAGGTTGGGCAGCCCCGATTAGCTCCGAGATATTCTCTATCCCCTCCCCCTCCATAAAGCGCTCTATCCCTTCGATGACCTCGATGGTTGCATTTGGGTTGAAGAAATTGGCTGTCCCCACCTGGATTGCGGTTGCCCCGGCCATGATGAACTCCAGGGCATCGGCTGCTGAGGAGATGCCGCCGATGCCGATAACTGGGATTGATACTGCCTGAGAGACCTTCCAGGCCATATAGAGTGCAATCGGTTTGATCGCCGGCCCGGAGAGCCCGCCGGTTAGGTTGCCCAGGGCAGGGAGACGCCTTTTTATATCGATTGCCATGCCGAAAATGGTGTTTATAAGAGAGATGGCATCGGCACCGGCATCGGCGACTGCCCGGGCTATAGCGGTTATGTCGGTTACATTTGGTGTTAGCTTTACAATCACCGGCAGGGATGTTTCATTCCTAACCGCTTTTGTGAGGGAGGCCGCCATATCCGGGCTCTGGCCGAAAAGCACCCCTCCGCTCGATATGTTCGGGCAACTTATGTTGACCTCGATGGCGCTTATACCCTCCACCCCCTCAAGCATACCGGCCATCCTTGAGTATTCCTCGATAGTTTCCCCGGCGATGTTCGCCACCACCGGGACACCCCATTTTGCCCAGATGGGTGCCTTCTCCTCAATGAGCGCCTTCACCCCTATATTCTGGAGGCCGATTGAGTTGAGGAGGCCTGAAGGGGTCTCAAAGAGGCGGGTCTGGGGGTTTCCGGGGCGGGGCTCAAGCGTTATCCCCTTGCAGACGATGGCCCCAAGCCTCTGGATGTCTAATAGTTCAGCATATTCGGTTCCATAGCCGAATGTCCCTGAGGCCGTCATCACCGGGTTCTTGAGGCAAAGCCGTGGGGCAAGCTCAACAGAAAGGTTCACCCCTCGTCCTTCTTCTCCAGTGGTTTCCTCAGAGGGGGGTTCTTTGGGGCTCTAATATAGAAATCAACCTTTGAGCCGAAATTGGAGATGAGCTTCTCGGCATTCTGCCCGCACTTGGGGCAAGGGGTGGGCTCATCTGCCTTGCTGAAGGGGTGCATCAGCTCAAACTCATTCCCACAGTTTGGGCAACGGTATTCATATATGGGCATTCTGATCTTCTCCTTTACTCTTTATTATAAGCCCTCTGCCCTCCATTGAAAAGAATCCTCAAGCTTTATGCAGCATCGATTCCTGTGATATACTAAAAAAAGCCAGCGTAGCTCAGGGGTAGAGCAGCGGTTTCGTAAATATCTGCAGTAAAGAAACGCCCGAAAGTGCGCCAAATCGCAAATTTTTGGCCCTTCCTCAGTTTCCCGCAAGAGGAAAAGCTGAAGGAGGGCAAAATGCATCTGAGAGAAGCAAAGTTACATCCTGGATTGCCGCGCGCGCGACCTGAGCCAGCACACTGTGCGAGTCTATGACCAGAGGCTTGACCATTTCCTCGATTTCCTCGAACCTAGAGACATCCGCGACACAGCACCAGCTGAACAAATGGCTGATTGTTACTCAACGATTCGATGGATTGTGTTGCAGATAGCTATACAGAGAAGCCTGGTAAATCTTGACCAATTGGCGTAACCAATCTCAATTGTTGATGTGCTGTCCAGTTGGCTCTATAATGCCAGCGGAGAGCAAGAATGGCTGGCAGCAAACTCCTCATTGTTGAAGACGACCAAACCCTACTCGATGCGCTCCGGTACAACCTCGCTAAAGAGGGCTACGATGTCCTCACCGCCATCGATGGGGCTCAGGCTGTAGGGTTCGCCCGGAAGGAGAGACCAGACCTTATTATCCTCGATGTCATGCTTCCGGGGCTGGATGGCTTTGAGGTCTGCCGCATCCTACGCAAGGAAGGGATGACTATGCCCATTCTGATGCTCACCGCCAAGGCGGAGGAGATCGACAGGGTGGTAGGACTGGAGCTGGGGGCGGATGACTACATGACCAAGCCCTTCAGCCTGAGGGAGCTACTGGCTCGCGTGCGAGCGATGCTGCGCCGGGTGGCGATGATGCAGCGAGAGGCCTCTCCCAACCAGGGGGTTACCTCTTCAATCAAAGTGGGTGGTCTTGAAATCGACCTCTCCCGGCATCTGGTCTCACTTGGCGGCTCTGTCCTCGACCTGAGCCCGAAGGAATTTGACCTCCTCGCTTTCCTGGTGAGAAATAAGGGTCAAGTATTCAGCCGCGATCAACTTCTTGAGAGGGTATGGGGATATGACTACGGTGGGGATACGCGTACTGTGGATGTCCACATTCGGTGGCTCAGGCGGAAGCTAGAAACCGATCCCGGTAACCCGCAACTTCTCCTGACAGTTCGGGGAGCGGGCTACAAGTTTGAGGGGTAGGCAGGTGTTCCGCAGCATTAGGTGGCGAATAGCCATACCCTTTCTACTGCTCATCCTGGTATCAATATGGGGGCTTGGTTTCTATATCTCCCACTTCATGGGAGATAGCTACATTGATAATCTGCGTTCCCAGCTTACCAGCGAGGCGCGACTGATAGCCAATGCAGTTGAGCCCTATTTTGAAGGTGGCACAGATAGCATC
>DAOWNJ010000049.1 GCA_030642645.1 Dehalococcoidia bacterium
CGAAGGCATGGCCTTGCCGTCTGTCACGATGGCCCCTATACCGAGGTCGCCTTCGATGGATATGTGCCGGTGAGCTTTATGCAGGCTGAAGGCGCAAGGGATGTGGGAGTGGAGTTTCACTCCCTCTCCAAGAGCTATAATATGACTGGTTGGCGGGTTGGGATGGTGGTGGGAAATGAGGAGATGGTGGATGCCCTTTCCAGGGTTAAGTCCAACCTTGATTCTGGGATCCCCCAGGCAATTCAGTACGCTGCAATCGAGGCGCTTCTGGGACCTCAGGACTGCATCCAGGAGCATAATGCCATCTACCAGCGCCGTCGAGATCGGGTTCTGGAGGCCATCACAAGGATGGGGCTTGAGGCAAGGCCCCCAAAGGCATGCCTCTATGTCTGGGCAAGGGTCCCTGAGGGCTATACATCGATGGAATTTGCCACCAGGGCCCTGGAGGAGGCCTCGGTGGTCGTCACCCCAGGCATAGGCTATGGGAGGTTCGGGGAGGGGTATATAAGAATATCCTTAACCGTCCCTGACGACCGTCTTGAGGAGGGACTTGAGCGGCTCTCCTCCACATTGAAGTAGGGAGGATGCCATCACGGTAGGGGAACCTAAGGAGCGGGCTTTCCTCGTTGGGGTGGATGTAAGGGGGAACAGGTGGTCGATAGAAAGCTCCCTTGATGAACTAGAGCAGCTTGCTCATACTGCTGGGGCTGAGGTGGTGGGGAGGATGGTGCAGCGCCCCAGTAAACCATCAGCCGCCTACTATCTCGGTAAGGGGAAGCTGAAGGAGCTCGCCTCGCTGAAGGAGGCGACGGGCTATGATGTCGTTATCTTCGACGATGAGCTCTCCCCCACACAGCAGAGGAATGTTGAGAAAGCCCTCCAGGTTAAGGTGATCGACCGCACAGCCCTTATCCTGGACATCTTCGCCAGGCACGCCCGCACAAAGGAGGGGCAGCTTCAGGTTGAGCTAGCCCAGCACCAGTATTTCCTTCCCCGACTCCCTGGGCAGTGGACTCACCTGGAGCGCCTCGGAGGCGGCATCGGGACAAGGGGGCCTGGGGAGAGGCAGATCGAGACCGACCGCCGCCTTATACGCCAGAGGATACATAGGCTTAATGGTGAGATAGAGCATGTGAGGAGGCACCGCGCCCTATACCGCCGCTATCGAAGAAGAAGGGGAATCCCTGTTGTCTCGCTCATTGGCTATACCAACGCCGGCAAGAGCACACTGCTTAATACCCTCAGTGGAGCCAATGCCCTGGTGGAGGATAAATTGTTCACCACCCTCGACCCCATTACACGCCGCATCCGCCTTCCTGATGGGAAGGAGGTTCTCCTCACCGATACCGTTGGCTTCATCCAGAAGCTTCCCACCACCATCATCGCTGCCTTCAGGGCTACCCTTGAGGAACTCTCAGAGGCCGACCTCCTTCTCCACATTGTTGACATAACTCAGGAAAGAAAGCGGAGCCAGATAGTTGAGGAAATCCTGAAGGGCCTTGGGCTTTCACAGAAGCCACGTATCACCGTTCTCAACAAGATAGACCTCATCGAGGATACCCAGCCAGTCCCCCTTAACGGAGAGACCCCTGTGGTGCTCATCTCAGCAGCCAAGGGATGGGGATTCGACCACCTCTTGGGGGTGATCGAGGAGGCGCTCGGGAGCGACATAAAATTTTCACCCCTCCCCTACTGAATAGGGAAGGGGTGAAAAGTGCTTCGTATAATTATTCTTATGTCATCTCACAAAATGGGGCGGTAGCCACCGAGCTTTCCTAGCGGCGAGGGATAACTACATTTGCTCGGTGGAAATAGGAATCCTCGACCTTCCAGCCAACCTTTTTACACGCTTCCTCGAGGGTCTCCGCCTCAACCTGATGCCATTCCCTGGTGATTAGATTCTCTATCTCAAACAATTTTACCACTTTATCAGCCTCCTTTCTGAGAATAACAGGGTAGCCCAGAGAATAGCCCGAGCTACCCTGTTCTCATCCTACTTTAGAGCCCGAAGATATTTACGGCTATGGTGCATCCAGGTGGCTGCCCACCGAGGTTATGGATGAGCCCCATCTTCGGGTTCTTCATCTGGCGCTCGGGGAGCTGCGCCTTCCCCTGTACCTGCTTATATATCTCGTAGGTCATCCTAAGACCGCTTGCCCCTATCGGGTGGCCGAAGCACTTCAGTCCTCCATCAGGTTGAACCGGAAGTGCATCCCCCCCCTCCAGAGCCCTCTGCAGGGTGAAAAATCCAGCATTGGAGCCTATGATATCCTCATAGACCTTCCCCCTGGGGCTGAACTGGAGGTCCTCCATCGTTACCGCCTCAGTTATCGAGAAGCAGTCGTGGACCTCGGCCATGCTTATCTCCTTACGGGGGTTCTTTATCCCTGCCTCGGCATAGGCTGCGAGGCCAGCTTGCCATGTCTCCTCAACATGGCAATAGTCATAGTCCTGCCTCTTCTGCCCCTCAGAGGGGCCAACGCATATTTGGAGGGCCTTTATATAGACAGGGTCAGCCCTGAAGTTCTTGGCCATACTGGCTGGGACAACTACCGCTGCTGATGAGCCATCGCTTACACCGCAGCAGTCAAATAGCCCCAATGGCCAGGCAATTATCGGAGCTTTCAAAACCTGCTCCAGGCTCACCTCCCTCTGGAAGTGGGCCTTGGGGCACCGTGCCCCGTTCCAGTGGCTCTTCACCGAGACCGTCCCTATCATCTTCTTTCCTTCCTCAGGAGACAGGCCATAGCGGGCGAAGTAGCCCGTCGCCAGCATGGCAAACATCCCCGGGGCAGTGGTCGTCGGGGCGACGCCTGTGCCCGGTCCACCACCCATACCAAGGCCGCTGAATCCGGTGTCTTTCAGCTTCTCAATCCCAAGGGCAAGGACGATGTCGTAAACCCCTGCTGCCACCGCATAGCAGGCATTCCTCAGCGCATCGGAGGCGGTGGCGCAGGCATTCTCCACCCTTGTGACCGGCTTGTACTGCATCTTCAGCGGGACCGAAAGAACCTGGCCGGTTCCCCCTGTTCCTGTGGTTCCAACCCAACCTGCCTGTATATCACTCGGGTCTATCCCTGCATCCTCAAAGGCCTCATAGGCTGCGTCAACAATGAGGTCATCCCCACTCTTGTCCCATATCTCACCAAACTTGGTGCACCCCATCCCAATGATTGCAACCTTGTCTTTTATGCTCTCTGCCATTTTCTCTCCTTTCTCTAGGCCCTCGGCGGCCTTACCTTCCAGAAGTAGTTCTGGACACCCCTGGCCCTGTCGAAATATATCTTCCTGAAGGTCATCTCGACAGGCATTCCAACCTTGCAGTCCTCAGGGACGCGGTCGGTCATGTCAAAGACACCTCTTCCTCCCCCCTCCCAGTCAATCACAGCGACGGTGGATGGGGGGTCTGGGGAATCAGCGAGGTTATCATGGGTGAATGAGGCTACCTTGGCCGGGATCCCGACGAAGCGATAAGGCTCAAACTCATCCTTTGCCTGGCAGATGACGCAGACACGTATAGGAGTCATGCCACCCATCCCACCACCCTGTATAAACTGGGGGGTGCCGCACTTCTTGCACTTCGCGCCATAGAGGCCAAGGATTACCTTCGTGTCCCTCCAGACAGCTGAGTGAGAGGTAGGATCCCTCTCAGGGCGGCGGGCTGCCTCAAGGGTCACCAGGTTCTTCCAGCGCAAATATGTCCCCATGTTGCTGAGCTCTCTCCTTGAGGCAAGGTTATTCTTTATTCCCCTTCTTGTCCCGATTTTCTTTACCCCATCGGTAACTTGGATAAGATAGGCGTCTGCCCCGTTCCCATAGCTAGCGAGGAGTATCTTATCACCGGGATTCGCCTCCTCAAGGGCCGCCACCAGCATCATCAGGGCTTGGGGGGCGCCGGTAGCGCCAATATTCACGAAGAGTGGGTCCTGGACCTTTGCCGGGTCCATCCCGACCAGCCTCGCCATTGCCCCATGTCTTCTGACATCGTGGGCGGTATCCCATACCGCCTTGGTTATGTCATCGGGCTTGATGTTGTATTTGCTCATAAGCCCTTTCATGGCTATCGGGAGGAGGCGGCTATAGCCCTCATCCAGGACCATTCGGTCCTCCCAGCAGCGCGTAAAGGTATCGATCTCAGACCTCCACACTCCTGCAAAACTATCGGTAATATGGTAGTCACCATCAATAGATGCAACCACTCCATCCTTGGAGAGGAGCAGGGCCGCAGCACCATCACCCCAGGCCCGCTCGAAATCACCGCTTGGCGCCCCCATGCGGGTATCACCGACAGTAACCAGGACATTATTGGCCGAGCCTGCATTGATGGCATCTATCGCCAGCCCCACGGCTGTGGTGCCTACCCTCAGTGTATTGGTGACATCAATTGTCCGGGTGTCCTGGCGCAAATCGAGCGCCTCAGCTATTATGCTTGCTCCCAGCCTCTCCTTGAAGGGAGCGGTTGTTGTGGCGAAGATGAGCATATCCACTGACTTGGGGTCGATGCCGGTAAGGCAGTCAAGACCCGCCTCTACCGCCATGGTAAGGCTGTCCTCATCGATATTGGCCACCGCCTTCTCCCCAGGCATAGGAGCCCCTCCCCATATCGTCCCGAATACAGAGCGAGGCATCCTATGTAATGGTACATATGCCCCGTAAGACTTGATTCCTACCATTCGTTCCTTCCTTTCCTTTGAGATATTTTACTTTGGGAAGCCTTCCTTTTTTCTAAATTTCACCTCCTTATATGTAGATAAAGCACCAAAGGCTATAAGGCAGAATAAATTAGCTATTAAGATAACCATTCTGCTCAATTTTGTCAAGCGCAGATTGCCTGTAGGTAGAAAGAGTGCTACAATTTGGTGAGAGGAGGTCAGATGCCCATCTCATCCAGGGTCTTCATACTGACCCTCATAGCTATCACCATCTTCGCCCTCGGCTTCGGGGTCTCCACGCTCGTTACGGAGAGCCCACCTCAAGAGGAGGGGGTCGTTTGGCAGGCATGGGACATCCTTCAGGACTACTTCGTCGACCCCCAGGCCCTTGATGACCCCGAAGTCTTGGAGGCGATGATCCAGGCGCTGAGGGAGGGGGATGTTGATATCCTCTTTGAGGCTATTGATGACCCCTATACTTCTCATATGGATGCCGAAGCCTATAGGCTTTTTTTGAGCGGGCTACAGGGTAGCTATGGGGGGATCGGGACAGTGCTGACAAAGGAAGCTGACCAGCTCGTTGTGGTCAGGGTCTTTGAGGATTCCCCCGCTGAAGCTAAGGGGATAGAGGCCGGCGATGTAATCCTGGAGATAAACGGCGAGCCCGCCCCCGAGATGAGCCTTGAGGAGGCGGCTGCCAGGATAAGGGGAGAGCCAGGGACCATGGTTGCCCTCCGCATCCAGCACGACGGGGAGACTCGCGAGGTTGCTATCACGAGGGCTGAGATCCAGATCACAACTGTCTCGCACCAGATGTTAGATAATGGCATCGCCCATATCGAGATAATCTCCTTTTCACTGAACACGCCTGCTGAGCTGATAGATGCCCTTGAGTATATCGAAGATGAGGGGGCCACGGCAATAATCCTGGACCTGAGGGACAACCCAGGGGGTCTTCTCATCTCCGCTGAAGCTGTGGCAAGCCAGTTCCTGGATGAAGGGGGCACAATCTACTGGCTGGTGGATAGGGAGGGGAATCAGCAGCGGATAACGGCATCTGGGGGTGGCCTCGCTACCGAGATACCAATGGTGGTTCTGGTGAATGGGTATAGCGCCTCAAGCTCTGAGATCGTTGCCGGCGCTCTCCAGGATAACGAGCGCGCCACCATCATTGGCACGCAGACCTTCGGCAAGGGGAGCATAAACCAGCTAATCCCCCTTGAGGATGGGTCAGCGCTATATGTTACCATCTGCCACTGGCTCACCCCGAAAGAGAATCAGGTTGAGGGTGTGGGCATAACCCCGGATATAGTGGTCGAGGGTGAGGATGAGCAGCTTCTGGAGGCAGTAGATATTCTCACCGTAAGCTTGAACCTGCCTGTGTTTTATGATAGAATTATTCTGTCAAGCTATATATAAAAGAACTAGCTAGTTTTACAATAGAATAAACGCCCTCTTGAGATGGACAGCATGGATTTTAGGGTTATCGCCACCAATCGAAAGGCACATCACGACTATAATATCGAGGATGTAGTAGAGGCGGGTATCGTCCTCACTGGGACCGAGATAAAGTCCATAAGGGAGGGGAGGGTAAGCCTGAAGGAGTCCTATGCCAGGGCCGAGGGCGGTGAGATGTGGCTAGTGAATTGCTATATCGCCCCTTATCAGGCGGGGGATCGCTATAATCACGAGCCGGGCCGCCCCAGGAAGCTCCTCCTCCACCGGGACCAGATCGGCTTTTTGAGGGGGAGGGTGGAGGAGAGGGGATATACCCTCGTCCCACTTAGGTTATACATTAAAAAGGGTATCGCCAAGGTGGAGTTGGGACTGGCCAGGGGAAGGAAGCAGTATGATAAGCGCCAGTTCATCGCCAGAAGGGAGGCAGAGAGAGAGGGAGATGGAACGGGTGATGAAGCAGGCGAAACGGACTTGAGCGGAAAGAGGCGAATCATGGGAGGAAGGGGTAAGCATAAGTAATTTCCTTCCTAAAGGGCGAAAAGGGGGACGAGTGGGTTCGACAGGGGAAGGACACCCCAGAATTGCAGGCCGAGGTGCCGCTCACCTCGTAAAACTGGCGGCAAAAAAGTAACTGGCGATCGCGCCTACGCAATGGCATCCTAATTAGAGGTGCCACGTCTGCCCCACCTCACCCCGATAGGTGGGGACAGGCGCCGATTAGTCGGGGTGCGGTTCCCCCGATGTCGATAGGGGGCATCTAAGATGCATCGACTGGCCTCGCCTGATTCGGTCGGCAGATGATGGTCTGGTGAGACAATGAGGAGCCGACTAAGCCTGTAGTAGATTCTGAGGGGTATTCTTCTGGACGGGGAGTTCGACTCTCCCCCGTCTCCACCAGAAAATAAGGAGGGCTCCAGCTCAAGAGGAGCCCTCTTTGTTGACTTGCCTTGAAGAGTTATGCTAAAAAATCTACGGTTTGGAGGATCAAGTGTCTGAATCTGTCGCCATCTGTGCAATACGGGGTGCTCACAGTATCGTAGCTCGTGCTGAAGAAATGCTGAGGGAGGCGATGGCCGTGATAGGGCCTCAGGCCCCTGTCTCCTTTCCGGCTACTGCCTACTACCTGCCAGTGCTCTATGGCCTTACAGGACACAGGGTGGAGAAGTTGGGAGACCTCCTCTGGCCCCTGGAGCATGCCGGGGGCATCCTCCCCCCGCTTCCTGATGACCCGAAGCTGCCATATCTGGAGGAGACC
>DAOWNJ010000005.1 GCA_030642645.1 Dehalococcoidia bacterium
CTCGAACGCCTGTACGATGCCATAGAGACAGGAACAATAGAACTTAGTGATCTTGCGCCCAGAATTCATGACCTCAGAGAGCAGCAGGAGAAATTGCAAGCTAGAAGGGTTGAAATTGAGAGCTTCTTATCGGATAGGCGAGTGGAGTTAGCAAGCCCAGCAATGGTGTCCCGTTATGTCAATGACTTGCGTAATCTACTCAACAATAGCTCGCTGCCCGAAAGAAAAGCCTTCATTCGAAGCTTCGTCAGAGAAGTAGAGGTAACCGGAGATAATGTGTTACTGACCTATACTATGCCACTTGCTCCTGGAGGGACTTCAACAGAAAAGGCAGGAGTTCTGTCTACCGTACAGAATGGTGGGCGGTACTGGACTTGAACCAGTGACCTCTGCCATGTCAAGGCAGCACTCTAACCAACTGAGCTAACCGCCCTTTTTTAACTTGGGTGTCTTTCTTGAGATAATGACATTGATTCTTAAGAAGACCTTTAAATTTTAGTAAGGGTGGTATCAAAAGTCAAGCATTGAGGGCTCAGGCAGCATTCTGAGCAGATCGGGGCCCTTCGGCAGGCCGACTTCCCATGACGAACAAGGAGGGCGTGATATTCATTGAACAGGGCCTCATCATGAGGGAGGTTTTCCGTAAAAAGAGCCTGAAAGGACTCATAGCTATTCCCCTCCACCCCAAGCCCCAGGCGTCGGACGATGCGACGGGTATAGGCATCGATAACGAATACCGGCCTCCCTGCCGCATAGAGGATTATCGAGTCTGCGGTCTCCTGCCCTATGCCATGGATGGAGAGGAGCTCAGAGCGGAGCTCGGGGATGGGAAGAGAGAATAGCTCTTCCAGGTCATTATTATATCCCTCACCTAATCGCTCAGCGAATGCCTTCAGCTTAATGGCCTTGGCATTATAATAACCTGAGGGATAGATAAGATGAGATAGCTCAGAGAGGGGAAGAGAGCGCAGGGCCTGCGGTGAGAGGGCACCCGCTTTCTTGAGATTTCCGATCGCCTTCTCCACATTCCCCCATGCCGCCGACTGGGTAAGGATGGCACCAACTATGATCTCAAAAGGCCCCTCACCGGGCCACCAGTTCTGTGGGCCATAGCAGGCGAATAGAGAGCTATGTATCCTGAAAAGCTTATCCCGCATCCCTCCTCCCCACCCAATCGGGGACACTGGCATCGGGGGTGGAGTCGTATCCTGGGAGGTAAGGCTTTATATCTATCACCGGGGTGCCGTCGATGGCATCGAGCCCCTGGACCCTTAATATATTCCCCCTCCGCTCAAGGAGTCTGACCGTTGAGATGCCGACCGGGTTTGGCCGTGAGGGGGAGCGGGTGGCAAAAACCCCGGTGAGGGGTAGCTTCATCCTCCCCCTGGGGTGAACCTTCATTGTGGAGCGCCCTTGTGGTGAGAGCTTGTGCATCCAGTATAAAACCTTTATATGGGAGAATCCCTCGATGCCATCGAGGGCCTCGGCAAAATCAGCTTGAAGAATAACCTCGGATTCCTCACCCATATTTCTGACCACCCCGATGGGCCGGAGAACCATCGGTGCCATCGGTTCCGCTACCTCCTCGCCCGAGGCCAGCCTTGCCCCGACCTCGAAGGCCTCCTTGAGTGCTGTGGGATGAAGGGCGATCTGCCCTTTTTCCTCCATCCCACCAAATAGTAGTTCAGCGTCATAGCCAACATTCAAGGTGGAGAAGAAGGCCCGGACCACAGAGATGGCTGACTGAAAAACCACAGGGCGCTCACTGTGGGCAGTGGATATAAAAAGCCCCCGCCTCCTCTTTTTGTCTGGAACCTTAAGGACATTCCTCCTCACCCAAAGGCACTGGCAGCGGTCGATGAAGGCCTTGGTCTGGGCGGTTACCGTGAGGAAGAATACAGGGGAGGCCAGAAAGAGGCAATCTACCTCATCCAGCCTGGGGTAGATTGCCTGCATATCGTCCTGGGTGGTGCACACCCCGCTCTCAAGGCAGTCATCGCAGTTACGACAGGGGTTGACCTCAAGCTCATCGAGCACAAGCTTCTCGATACCGGCCCCTCGGCTTTTCGCCCCATCTAGCGCCTGCTCCAGAAGGAGCTCGCTATTCCCACCCCGACGCGGACTTCCTGAGACGCCAATGACCTTCATGCCATGCTAAGGGGTCATGGTGAGGATCTTCCTCACCTGCTCCGGATATTTGGCAATGAAGCGGAGCTCATCATCGGTAAGGGGAGACTGGGTGTGGGCATTGGCATACTGAACCAGTTCCAGGGCCCTCTGGGCTTCATTACCATCTTCGAAAACAACCCCAAGCCTCTCGTAGACGTGCCTTAATCCAGCAAGCCCACCGTACTCCCCGGTAGTTATCACCCTGCCGGTGGGGATACACTCCTCCTCATCCCTCCCCAAAAGCTCAAAGTCATAAAGCTCGTAGTTTCTGCGATCCTTCAGTGTTCCATCAGCATGGATCCCCGACTCATGGGCGAAGGCATTTGCACCAACGCCGGGCTGATTTATAGGGATTGGGATGCCGAATGCATTGGAGACATACCTTGCGAGCTTGGCCGAGACATTGAGGTTTATATCGTCAGCGATATGGTAGCCATTCATATCCCTGGAAAACATCAGCGCCAGGATACAGCTAAGTAGGTCTGCCTGCCCAGCCCTCTCCCCGATACCGTTCACCGTTGTATTTATATAGGCATCGACGCCGCCATCTATCGCCCCCTGGGCCCCGGATATAGAGTTGGCCACCGCCATCCCAAGGTCATTATGGCAGTGAAGCTCAATGGGTATCTTTACCTTCTCCGCCAGTTCCCTCACTCGATGATAGATGCTGTTAGGGGTATCATAGCCAAGGGTATCGCAGTACCTGAAGCGAGCAGCACCAGCCTCCCTGGCCGCCATGGCAAACTCGGTTAGGTAGCCCATGTCTGTCCTTGAGGAGTCCTCGGCGTTGGCCCCGATGTCCCTTATCTCGTGGCTCCTGGCATAGGAGACCGCATCAACCATATCGCTTATCACCTTCTCCCGATCCAGCTTCCCACGGAACTTATGGATGATCATCTGGTCTGAGGTAGATATAGAGAGGTTCAGGACCTCCACACCTGTGGGAAGTGACGCCTCCACATCCCCCACTTGGGCACGGCACCAGCCCTGAAGCACGAGCCCCCCCATAGCCCCCATCCCCTGGAGTTCGAGATTGGCCCTGGCATAGTTCTGCTCATGCCTGACATAGGGGAAGGCAAACTCAGACTGATGGACGCCCATCTCCCCCAGGTAGACATTGATCATGGTCTTCTCTAGCTTGGATATGCCAACACGAGCGGTCTGGGCAGCGTCCCTATTGGTCACATCAACAAAGTATATACTTGGCATCTACCCCTCCCTATGAACAAACTATATCCTATCAAAAAATAGCGCCGGTGACAAGTCGCCCTTAGAGGTAAATACGCTTGACAGTGAAGTGAGGCTACCTATATAATAAACACACTTATTTTAACAGAGGTTTAGATTGAAGGTCAATGTGGCTCAACTCTTAAAGGAGCCCATCGGATCAAGCAGGGATTGGGATATAAGGGGGGAGGAGGCTGATAGCGGCATTCAACTTAACGGGAGGGTGAGGCTTTTGCGGACAGATCGGGGCATCCTGGTAAGCGGCAAAATCTCCACCAGGGTTGATATACTGTGTAGCCGATGCCTCACCCACATCGAGTATCCCCTCGACCTCGATATCGAGGAGGAGTATTTCCCTACCATTGATGTGTCCAGTGGTACCCCTCTACCCCTCCCCGAGGATGATGGATTCCCCATAGGTGCCAACCATATCCTTGACCTTGGGGAGGTGGTGCGACAGTATATACTTCTCGCCACACCAATGAAACCGCTCTGCCGCGATGAATGTCAGGGGCTGTGCCCCCAGTGTGGCGAAAATCTCAACTACGGGCCATGTAGCTGCAAGCCCCCTGTAGACCAGCGCTGGGTCAAGCTTGAGGGAAAGGATAGGTAATGGGAGCCCTACCGAAAAGGAAATATGCCAAGGCCCGCCGGGGAAAGAGGCGAAGCCACATTCATATGGACCCCCCAGCTCTCGATAGATGCCCCAAGTGTCACAGCCCTAAGATTAGCCATCATGTCTGTCTCACCTGTGGCAACTACGCTGGGAGGGAGGTAATAAAGGTAAAAGGCCCTAAGATTAGAGGTTAGTATTGCTCAGGACAGCTATCTCAGGCCTTTTGGGGATCGAATTCCCGGTTATACAGGGGGGGATGGCCTGGCTTGGTGATGCCAGGCTTGTCTCCGCCGTTTCTAATGGTGGGGGATTGGGTATCATCGGGTCAGGGAATGCCCCACCCCAGTGGGTGAGGGAGCAGATTCGATTGACCAGGGAGAGCACCAATAAGCCATTCGGTGTAAATATTATGCTTATGTCCCCATACCTGGATGATGTCATAGATGTCGTCATTGAGGAGGGGGTTGGGATTGTCACCACAGGGGGGGGGAACCCCGGGGTCTATTTAAGCCGCTTCAAGGATGCGGGGATAAAGGTGATGCCGGTGGTCTCAAGCGTTGCTCTGGCGAGGAGGCTGGAAAGGGGAGGGGCGGATGCGGTGGTTGCTGAGGGGATGGAGTCTGGGGGGCACATCGGCGAGACAGCAACCATGGCCCTCATCCCACAGATTGTAGATGCGGTGAAGATCCCGGTTGTGGCTGCCGGAGGGATCGCAGATGGCAGGGGGCTTGCAGCAGCACTGGCCCTTGGTGCTGCTGGGGTCCAGATGGGGACCAGATTTATCTGCGCTGAGGAGTCGAGTGCCCACCCCGATTTCAAGAGGAAGGTCGTCCAGGCAGGGGACAGGGCGACGACGGTAACTGGGTATTCCACCGGTCACCCCGTTCGCTCGATCGAGAACCGGATGACGCGACAGTATGCTAGGATGGAGAGGGACGGGGCCGGCATTGAGGAGCTGGAGCTCTTCGGGGGGGGGAAGCTCTACCTGGGTGTGATCCAGGGCGATGTCGAGAACGGAACGCTGATGTCAGGGCAGATAGCAGGACTCATAAGGGAGGTGAAGCCAGCAGGGATGATCATAGAGGAGATCGTCTCTGAGGCGGAGTTGGTCATCTCAAGGCTTTCCAGGATACCTTCAGGAGTAATCAATGGATGAGAGAACAAAGATAGCCTATGTTTTCCCCGGTCAGGGGTCGCAGTGGGTGGGGATGGGGCGTGATCTCTACGAGGCCTCCACGGCTGCCAGGGAGACCTTCAGGGAGGCGGAGGGGGTCCTTGGGGTGCCGATCCCCCAGCTTTGCTTCTATGGCCCCGAAGAGGAGCTGATCCAGACGATAAATGCCCAGCCGGCGATATTGACGATGAGCATCGCTTGTCTCAGGGCAAGGATGGAGGGGGGCCAGGGTTTGAGCAAGCCATCCTTCTTGGCCGGCCATAGCCTTGGGGAGTACACCGCACTGGTGGCATCGGGCGCCCTTGATTTTGCCGATGCTCTCTGTCTGGTAAGAGAGAGGGGGAGGCTGATGCAGGAGGCAGGGGAGAGGGTAGGGGGGGGGATGGCGGCGATAATCGGTCTCGATGAGGTGACTGTGGAGGAGGTCTCGGAGGAGGCAGGGACTGAGGTCGCCAATCTCAACTCATCACAGCAGATCGTGATCAGCGGGAGCAAGGAGGCGCTGGCAATGGCGATGGACCTGGCAAGGGCCAGGGGGGCTAAACGCATTATTCCTCTCGATGTAAGCGGTGCCTTCCACTCCTCGCTCATGGAGCCCGCCATTGAGGGGATGAAAGAGGCTATCTCACAGTTCACCTTCCGTGACCCCGTTATCCCCGTTGTGGTTAACAGCACCGCTCAGCCAGTTACCGCTGCTGAAGAAATAAAGCAGGAGCTCCTCATGCAGCTAACAAGCTGCGTCCACTGGCGGGGCTCCGTTGAGTATATGGTTGGGGCCGGGGTATCAGCATTCCTTGAGATAGGCCCGGGGCAGGTTCTTTCAGGGCTCATCAAAAGGATAAGCCAGAACGTCCTCACCATGAGCATTGGGGATGTCAGATCAATCAGGGACCTCATCTTTTAATAGCCATGATCGATTCCTACCGCTTCGGCGAGATTGCTATCTCGGGCGAGGTATACACATCAGATGTGATCATCTTCCCCCAAAGGGTCAGGAGCAACTGGTGGAGGAGGGAGGGGCATAAGCTTTACCCCCAGGACATAGAGGAGGCTCTCCGGGAGAGACCGGATGTTCTGGTTGTTGGCACTGGGAATTCGGGGATGATGGTGGTCCCCAAGGAGACAAGGGAGACCTCGCTTCGCTGGGGATTGAGCTCATCTGTGAGACCATCGACAGGGCGCGCCATACCTATAACCAGCTTCTCAAATCAAAGAAGGTGATTGCAGCCCTTCATCTTACCTGCTAGGATTGGATCAGGATGTGGGTCCGCCCTGTAGTGACGAAAACCCTTGTTCGGTGTGAGAACTGTGGAAGGGAGCCGAGTTCTCCCCTGTTTTTCTCTTTGTCCTGATTGTATTGAGAAGGATGAATTTGTGAGCCCTTCAGACGGGTGAGGGTTGGGAATATACATCTTTTAAGCGATTAGGTTTGAGGTTATAATGGCGGGGGTAAGGAGAAAAGCCAGAATATTAGCCCTTAAAACCCTTTTCGAGCTGGACATTGCCGGCCATGACTCTGAGGAGACTCTCACTCGCCACCTTGAGGAGGAGGCATTGCCCCAGGGTGTGGCTTCTTTCGCCAGGGAGCTGGTAAGAGGGGTTGTGGAAAACAGGGAGAGGATTGATGCTACGATAAGAAGCTATGCCCCGGCATGGCCATTGGAGCAACTGGCGTTGGTGGACAGGAATATCCTCAGGCTTGCAATCTTCGAGATTTTAGTAAATAATAGGGTTCCAGCTAAGGTTGCTATCAATGAAGCGGTAGAGCTGGCCAAGACCTTCGGGGGCGAGAGTTCCCCGAGGTTTGTAAATGGTGTCTTGGGCTCAGCCTATGCCGAGACGAAAAAATGCTAAAGGGGGGTAAATGGCCACAGTCTATGAGCGGGTGAAGAAGGTGGTTGTGGAGCAACTTGGGGCCGATGATGAGCAGGTTAGGTCTACAACATCCTTCATCGATGATCTGAATGCCGATTCCCTCGATCTGGTAGAGCTGATCATGGCTTTAGAGGAGGAGTTCAGCAATCCCGACTGTAGGTTGGTGATACCAGATGAGGATGCTGAGAAGATACTGAGGGTACAGGACGCTATTGATTATCTTAAGGAGAAAGGTATAGAGGACGAATAGAGACCTAGCCTTGCTCTCTTACAAACCTCTCCGTAGCCATTGCTGCGGTAGCACCATCACCCGCTGCAGTGATAGCCTGCTTTGCTGAGTTGTGGCGGATATCTCCACAGGCAAATATCCCGGGAGTGGTCGTCTCCATTCTCTCGTTGGTGATGACGAGGCCGGCTGAATCCAGGGGGACAAGCCCCTTGAGATAGCCGGTGTTGGGACTGAAGCCAATATAGATAAATACTGCTGAGACATTGAGGGTAGAGACCTCGCCAGTCTTCACATTTCTGGTCTTCAACGCCTCCAGCCGCTCATCACCAATTATCTCATCCACAACAGTGTCCCAGATAAATTCTATCCTTGGCTCAGCAAATGCCCTCTCCTGGAGGATGCGGCTGGCTCTAAGCTGGTTTCGCCGATGGATAACAAATATCTTCGAGCAAAGCTTAGCAAGGACGAGCGCCTCAGTTATAGCCGCATCTCCGCCACCGACAACAGCCACCGTCTTATCCTTAAACAGTGGGCCGTCGCAGGTGGCACAGTAGCTCACCCCCTTCCCGGTAAGCCTCTCCTCCCTGGGGATTCCCAGCTTCGAAAGCTCAGAGCCCCCGGCAATAATAACCGCCCTGGCAACATATTCGCCATCGCTTGTTCTCACCAATCTTGTCTTGCCCCCAGGCTCGAGCGCGACCACCTCGGCGCCTATGGTCTCAAGCCCGTACCTCATCGCCTGCTGGTGCATCAACTGCCCTAGCTCAAATCCACTGATGCCATCGGGAAAACCAGGGTAGTTCTCCACAAGTTCAGCGTTAGCGATCTGACCCCCGATGACCCCCTTCTCAATGAGAAGGGTTTTAAGCCCTGCCCTTGTGGCATAGAGCCCGGCGGTGAGGCCGGCAGGGCCTCCACCGATAATGACTACATCATAGGCCTTGTCCATGGTCATGATAGAGGCTCAACCGAGGAGCTGATCCAGTTCCTTCTTAAGCTCGGCCTTAGGTCTGAGCCCAATTATCTGCCTCATCGGCTTGCCATCTTTGAAAACAAGCAAAGTAGGGATACCTTGGATTCCATACTTTGAGGCAATCTTGGGGTTTCCATCAACATTCAACTTGGCGAATTTCATCCTATCACCATACTCATCGGCGAGCTCCTTCACAATTGCACCCATCGGCTGACAAGGGCCACACCAGGGGGCCCAGAAATCAACCAGAACCGGTGAATTCGCCCTCAGAACCTCCTCGTCAAATTTATCATCGCTTACATCAAACGGTTTTGCCATATCTACCTCCTCATTGCCTCGGGCATCCCCTGTTCCATGCTCTGATTTGCGATGCGGATGGCGTTCTTTATCGCATTGGCATCGCTTCTCCCGTGGGCGCAGATCACATTGCCATCAACCCCCAAAAGGGGCACCCCACCATACTCACTATAGTCCATCCTTTTCTTGAACTCTGCAAACGCCGGATTGAGGAGGAAGCCTGGGATCCTGAACTCCAGGCGGCTCTGGAGGGTCTGCTTCAGAAAATTCAAGGCAAGGGCACTGAACCCCTCGCTTGCCTTTATGAGAACATTCCCGGTAAAGCCATCGGTAACAATCACATCGGCCACCCCCGCCCAGATGTCCTTCCCCTCAATGTTTCCGATGAAGTTGAGCTCCGTCTTCCCCATCGCCTTATGGGCATCCCTTACGAGCTGGTTCCCCTTTGTATCCTCCTCACCGTTTGAAAGGAGACCGACCCTTGGGCTCTTCATCCCAAATACCCTCTCCATATAGGTTGTCCCCATCTGCGCGAACTGCACCAGGTGATGTGGCTTGCAGTCAGCGTTTGCCCCGACATCGATTATGAGTAGCAAATCCGGTGAGGGGGTGGGGAAGATAGCGCAGAGGGCAGGTCGGTCAAAGCCCTTAATCCTCCCCAGGACAAAGAGCGCTGCTGCCATCACCGCCCCTGTGTTTCCCGCCGAGACCAACGCTTGAGCCTCCCCGGATTTGAGCAGGTTCATTGCCACCATGATGGAGGAGTCCTTCAGGTGGCGCACTTTCGATGGTTGGTCATTGAAGTCGACTGCATCACTGGCATCAACAATGGATATTTTTGAGCTGGCCTGGAGCTGCCTCAGCTCCCCCTCAAGCATATCCCTCTTACCAACCAGCACCACCTCAACCCCATATTCCAAAGACGCCCCAACCGCCCCCTTGACCACCTCAGCGGGGGCGTGGTCACCCCCCATCCCGTCCAGAACAATCCTCACTGCTTTGTCCTTTCCCAGAGGTCGCATCTCCCTCCCCACCTGGCGATGAGCTTCCCATCCTGGAATATCTGGACTATCTCACACCTACCGGGGCAGGCCTTACATTCAAAAGATGAGGTGCGGTAATCAACCTCACCCATTTCAAACCCCTTGAATTTGGTCCCGTTGCCATTAAGGCTCATCTCCTCGTGGGCAATGAGCGCCGCCCCAATGGCCCCCGTCACCTCATGGTGGGGGGGGACTATGACCTCTGTCTTGAGGTTTTCCTCAAGGGCCTTAACAATCCCGCTATTGAAGGCGACTCCACCCTGAAAGACGACCGGCGGAAGTATCTCCTTCCCAAGGCAAACATTATTGAGGTAGTTCCTGACCAGGGCCTCGCACAGTCCATAAAGAATGTCCTCGGTCGAGTGCCCCATCTGCTGCTTGTGGATCATATCAGATTCAGCAAATACTGTGCAGCGCCCGGCAATCCTTACCGGGTTCCTGCTCTCGAGGGCCCTCTGGCCAAAGTCCTCGATGTCTATATTCAAGCGGAGCGCCTGGTGATCAAGAAAGCTTCCAGTCCCGGCGGCGCATACTGTGTTCATAGCAAAGTCGACGGCAATGCCATCATGGATTGTAATGACCTTACTGTCCTGCCCCCCGATCTCAATCACCGTCCTGGCATCAGGGACATAGTGAAGGGCACCAATGGCCTGGGTTGTGATCTCGTTCTTGACTACATCGGCACCAACAATCGCCCCCGCCAGATAACGGGCGCTCCCGGTTGTGCCAACGCCCTTTACCTCGATATCATGGGGGAGCTTCGCCGCTATCTCCTTGAGCCCTTCTTGTATCATCGTTATGGGCTTCCCCTGTGTTCGCAGGTAGAGATGGGCGATGAGCTCATCATCCCTGTTTAGGGCGGCAAACTTGGTGGTTACTGAGCCGACATCGATTCCAATGTAGGCTTTCATCTTCTCCCCTTGAGGAACTCCTCCCTTATCCTGGTCATCGCCTCGAAATCACCCAGAAGGTCGACAACACTCATAGCCATAGCCTTAGCCCCGGTGATAAGGCCATTATGCCCCGCCTCGGATGCGGCGGCTGCGGCGAATTCAGGGGAGTGGGCCACGACCTCCCTCCCCGCAATGGCCACCGTGGGGTGAATGCCAGGCACCACCTGGCTGACATTCCCCATATCGGTGCTCCCAAAGCCCTCCTCAGGACTTGGGGGCTCTATTTTGCCACCCAGGGACTGGATATTCATTGCGAATACCTCGGCCAGGGCGAGGTTGTTGCGCATCGGGGCGTATGTTACCTCACCCCAGCGGTGCTCCAGGCGTGCGCCAGTCGCTATTGAGGCTGCGATAAAACAGTTTAAGACCCTCCCCTTCAACTCGTCAAGATAGGCCTCGTCCTCAGCCCTCACCAGGAACCTCCCTGCACTGTGGGCTGGGATGATGTTTGCCGCCTCTCCCCCATCGGTGATGATGCCGTGGATCCTGGCCCTGTCTTTAATATGTTGCCTCAGCGAATCTATCCCGTTGAATGAGAGCACCATCGCCTCAAGGGCGTTTACCCCTTTATAGGGGTGGGAGGCGGCATGGGACGCTTTGCCAAAAAATTCCACCTCAAGGGAGACGCAGGCGAGTGCCTGAGCAATAACGGTGTTTCGAACCCCGGGGTGGACCATCATAGCGGCATCGACATCCAGGAAGCCACCCCTCCCCACCATTATCGCCTTCCCCCCATATATCTCCTCCCCTGGGGTCCCAATGACCATGACCCTTCCGCCGAGCTCATCGACGGCAACCCTTGAGGCGATCCCGGCGCCGAGGGCGGAGGCAGCGATGATGTTATGGCCGCAGGCATGCCCCAGCTTCGGCAAGGCATCGTATTCGGCGAGGATGGCGATGGTGGGGCTTCCCCGGCCATAGCTTGCTTCAAAGGCGGTATCCAATCCGCAGGAGCCTCTCTCAACCGAAAACCCATTCCCCTCCAGGCTCTCGGCCAGCCAGCCCGCTGCCTTGTACTCCTCAAAGCCAAGCTCAGGGTTTGAGTGAATCCTTAAACTGAGCTCGATGAGTTCCTCACGGCGGGCATCGACCTCAGCTACAACCGCCTTCTTCAGCCTTTCTATATCCAAAACTGGCACCACGAGAATTATAATCTAAACTTTACAATATTCCTAGTCGCTAACTCTTACATCCCCAGCTTGGTGCGCGTCCTTATAAACTGGAGAAGGATATCTCGGGCGATGACGCCAATTACCCTCCCATCCCTCACCACAGGTATCTGGTTTATATCCCCCCCAACCATCCTCTCAAGGACATTCATTGCCCCTTCCTCAGGGCTAACCCACTCCATCCTCTCCACAGGGGTCATTGCCTCCGATACATAGGTGGTCTCCCACCTTTCGCGAGGGATAGCCCTTATATCCTCAAGCGTTATGATGCCTCGAAGCACACCATCATCGGTGACCAGAAAGTAGCGGTGGCCGGCCAGGATGAGGTAATTCTGAACCAGCCCCCCAATGGTGAGGTTTCGGGGGACGGAGGGGTATTGGGGGCTCATCACATCCTGGGCGGTGAAACCCTCAAGGCTTTCCCTGACCATCGCCTGGCGATAGCTCTGCACCGCAGCGTTGTCCAGGAACCAGCCGATGAATATGAGCCAAATGCCATTGAACAGGCCCCCGGGGAGGAGGAATATAATCAGGATACCCCCCAGGATCATCGCATAGGCAAATCCTCTCCCGGTAAGGGAAGCGACCCTGGTAGCCCTTTTGTAGCTGCCGGTCGCCCTCCAGACGATAGAGCGGAAGACCCTTCCCCCATCGAGGGGGAATCCAGGTATCATGTTGAAGACGGCGAGAATTGCGTTAATGAAGGCCAGATACCAGGCTACAGACGCTAGATGCTCGCTGAATCCCTGTATCAGAAAGTAAACCCCGAAGGAGATGCCAGCGATCGCCAGGCTACACAAAGGCCCAGCGGCGGCCATCACCAGCTCAGTCCTCGGGTCAGTCACCTCCCTTGTTATTTGTGCCACCCCACCAAATATGAAGAGGGTAATGCTCTTAACCGGTATCCCCCTCCTTTGGGCGACAAGGCTATGGGAAAGCTCGTGGGCCAATACTGATGCGAAGAGGAGGAGGCTGGTTAACCCCCCCAGTATCCAGCGGGTTGAGGTGGCCCAGGAGGATGGAAAATAGTACAAGGCCAGTGTTACCGTGAGCAGGACAAAGATTATGAACCAGCTATAATGAAGCTGGAAAGGGATGCCGAATAGACTTCCAATGCGCAGTGAGTTTTTCATCAGATCAAATCTACATCAGGGGCTCGGGACTGTCAATTCTTGGGGCTAAGAGGTTATATAGCCGATGAGCTTGTATGTCAGCTTTGCGGCGAGGAAGGCACAGGATGCTGGCCCCTCCCTTGGTGAGAGCTCCACTATATCGAAGCCAACAACCCTCTTCCTCTGGCAGACCTCCCTCAGTAAACCGAGCACCTCATACCAGCCCATTCCACCGGGCTCAGGGGTCCCGACTGCCGACATGATCGAGGGGTCAAGGGCATCGAGGTCGATGGTGATATAGACATCGTCGGAAAGGGCTTGGACTATCTCATCCCTATCTAGGGGTGCTTCAGCATAGAAGGGCATTATCCCGTTCTGTTCAAGGAAGACTCGCTCCTCATAGCTTAGGCTTCGAATCCCAACCTGAACAATGGGGCACATCTCAAGGACACGGCGCATCACGCAGGCATGGTTATACCTTGTCCCCATATATTCGTCGCGGAGGTCGGTATGAGCGTCCAGTTGCAATACTGAGAGCGAAGGATAACCCTCTCGAAATGCCTTGACCATACCACAACTTATGGAGTGCTCCCCACCCAGCATAACCACAAGCTTACCCCTCCTCACGAGCTCCCTGGACACCTCATAGACATTCTCCACCATCTTCTCCGGCCCGCTCATTGATGGCTGAAGCTCTGGAAGGGTATGGATGCCAACGCGGTATATCTCACGGTCAAGCTCCTGGTCATATAGCTCGAGGTACTGTGAGGCATCTATTATTGCAATGGGGCCATCCCTGGCCCCGGCATGCCAGTCGGTTGTGCTATCATAGGGAACCGGAAGCACAACAACCTTCGATGATTCGAACTCGGCATCCTTCGCTGGGATTCCAGCGAAGATTCGGGGGGTAAAAAAGAGGTCCTCCCTCATTCGACGCCCAGCTCCCTGCCCATTGTGAATGTGGGCTTTCTTCGGTTACTGATCGCCTCGGCGCTTCTCTCAGCGATGGCACTCACCATTATGGGGAGGGCGATGGTAGCATCGGAGTTCACGGTAACCGCTAAGGATTCCTTTTGTTCCTTCCCCCAGGACACGGCTTCTTCAAAGGTGCAGCCACTCAAGCCCCCCCACTGGGGGGAATCGGTGGTAATCTGAAGGGCATACTTATGGCCCTCAAGCTCCCGGTCAAAGATGTAGCTGGTAACCTCCGCCTGTTGAATAAAATTCTTAGGGGTTCCACCACCCACATAGATCACACCGGTAACCGAAGCAGCCAAGACGATCTGGGTTATCTCGATCACATCCTTGACGATATCAAAAACAACCTGGTTCCCTCTTTTGACCCTTCCCCGGGCCATCCCTATTCCAATGGCGCTATCCCCGATGGCCGGACAGTAAATAGGCACACCCGCCTTGGCAGCAGAGGTTAGAATCCCCTCTGTCTCTGCCTCGTTACAAAGCTTCTCCCCTAAGAGAAGGAGATATTCCCTGGTGGTATAAGGTCGATTTTGATCAAGAGTTTCGGAAAACTCTGCAATGTATCCCTCGCCCTCGACAAAATCGGCATCGGACATATACACATCATAGATTCTATTTATACCCAGGTCCAACAACTCTCTATCATCTGCCATGGGATTGCCCTGGTAATGTTTTCTACCCAAGGTCTCATGGAGGTCATGGAAGAGATTAGCTCCGGTCGATACCAGGCAATCGATGAGGCGGTTCTCGATGAGATATACCATTACACGCCTCATCCCGGCGGGGACCATTGCCCCGGAGAGCCCAAAGAATATAGTAGCATTGTTTTCCAGCATCTGGGACCATACCTCAACCCCCCTCGCCAGGTTTCGTGCCTGAAAGGACGTCCCCCTCATCCTTGAGACAAGCTCTGATGCTGAGCACTCAGATGATATGGGGAAAGGGTCGACTGGCTCCCTGAAGTAGCTATTCATTCCGGCCCTTTAAAGAGAAGGCCTCGATCCCATCAGGTCTCCTGACCTCGCTCGGTAAATACTCCAGGCCTCTTTCCAGGACATAACTTCTCAATTCTTTGAGGCCCAGCCTCTCTTGAATGTCCACTATGGCCTTCTGGGAATCGAACCCCTTGCAGGAAAATATATCGATATTAATGTAGGATAATTCGGGGAATGTATGAATGCTGATGTGGCTTTCAGCAATAAGGACGAACCCTGAGACCCCCCAGTCCTGTGGTTTTGAGCCTACATATGTCATTACATGTGGCTCTGAGATCTTGGTCATCCCTATACTTGAGGGATATTTGTCCAGGAAATCGTAGATATGCTCTTCGCTCTTTAGTAGGTTGGTATCACCTCCATAACCGTCTACAATCAGATGCATCCAGGTCCTCCATTGTTATTTTACTAAAGTGGCACAAAACCACCTCCTTGCTTATGGCCAGAGCGATTGAAAGGTTCTAAATTTTACAACTTCGATCACCTGAGAGCTATAGCTGAGCCCCTCTCGGCAAGCTTCCTCTCATACCACTCGTCAAGGTCATCCCTTCTTACTCGATATGACTTCCCAATTTTCGCTGCTGGAAGCTCTCCGTGATAGCACCACCTCTGCACCGTGGCCCGGCTAATCTTAAGGATTCTGGTCACCTCTTCCACAGACAATAATTCACCCTCATCCACAAAGAACCAATCCCCCCTTCATTAGCCCCGATATGTCGGGGCAACCATATTTTGATTGATGATAACATACTTTGGCTCACAATGCAATACAATACCCAAACAAAAAGTGATTTTTTAGGAAAATTGGTTGCTCTTAGGATAGAAGGGTATTATCCCCTGCTGAGCAGGGTTTTCCTGAGCTCGAAGAGGGCATGAAGGGCGGCGCGGCGCTTCACCTCGGGGCGTCTCTGGGGGTAGAGGCCGAGAACCGTTTTCTTACTCTTACCATCGTCTATCGAGATATAGGCTATTCCCGGCTGTTTCCCCTCTAGTGGTTCTGGCCCGGCCACCCCGGTGATCCCGATCCCGATGTCGGCCCCAAGGCGAACCCTTGCCGCCTCGGCCATCGCCTCGGCGACCTGGGGGCTCACCACACCATACGCTGAGATAAGCTCGGGATCGATACCTGAGGCTATCTTGAATTCGTTAGTATAGGAGACAATCCCGCCCTTGAAGTAGTTTGAGCTACCGGGGACATCGGTGATGATGCTTGAGAGTAGCCCGCCGCTCAAGGACTCCATTGTGGCAAGGGTGATCCCCTTCTCGGTAAGCAATCCCCCTACCAGCTCCTCGAGGGTATCGTTATCAACCCCCCAGATGCTCTCCCCTACGATCGAGCGGACGCTCTCCTCCATCCGGGCGATCATCTCATGCGCTTTTTCTTCGCTCTTGGCCTTTGCGGTGATACGAAGATAAATGCCATCTAGCTTGGCATAAACCCCCAGAGTGGGATTGGTTGAGGAGACCAGATGGCTCATCATCTCGCCAACAGAGGACTCGGCGTATCCAAATGTCTTTATGGTCTTAGAGACGATAACCCCTTCACCTACCCTCTCCGCGAGCCTCTGGGATACCTCCTTCTGCCACATCCGCTGCATCTCGCTTGGTGGGCCGGGCATGGCGATTATCGTCTTCCCCTCCCGCTCCACCCACCACCCTGGTGCGGTGCCCCGAGGGTTCGTGATTGGGGTGGCGGAGGGGATGA
>DAOWNJ010000051.1 GCA_030642645.1 Dehalococcoidia bacterium
GAGACCTACTACGATGATGTGAGGGTCCCGGCAAGGAACATGGTCGGAGAGGAGAACCAGGGTTGGGCGGTTACCATGATGACCATGAACTTCGAGAGGTCAGGTGTAGGTGGG
Organism: Dehalococcoidia bacterium; assembly: GCA_030642645.1. GTDB lineage: Bacteria > Chloroflexota > Dehalococcoidia > E44-bin15 > DAOWNJ01 > DAOWNJ01. The sequence goes on from DAOWNJ010000051.1 coordinate 115, forward strand.
TTCGCCGGAAATGTGGCAGACATCAGGGAGCTAGTCCAGTTCTGCAAGGAGACGAAGTGGAACGGAAAGACCCTTGCTGAAAACCCACTCATCCGCTCAAGGCTGGCACAGCTCGCTATTGAGATCGAGGCAGGAAGAGCCCTCGCATACCGCATAGCATGGCTCCAGGAGACCGGCGGTATGGAAGCCCTTGCGACCACCGCATGGATGGCATCATCAGGAAAGGTATATGGAAGCGAGCTATCACAGCGAGTGGCCTTCGAAGCAGAGCGGATCTTCGGCCTCTATGGCCAGCTATATGAGGGGTCAAAATGGGCACCATTCAGCGGTAAGCACCTTCATGCCCATCAGATGACTATGGGGATAAACATCGCCGCAGGGACATCTGAGATCCAGAGGAACATGATCGCCTGGACAGGGCTAGGTCTTCCCAGGACCATATAAAAGCGGAGGTGATAATGGATTTCAAGTGGACACCAGAACAGGAGGCCATGAAGAAGGATTTCGATGACTTCTTCGAAGAGGCAATGAAGGGCAAGCCAGCTGCCTGGGTAGGAGGCCTGGAGGATATGTTCAGCGAAGAGGGCTTCCCATTCACCAAAATGGTGTGTTCGAAGCTGGCAGATAAGGGATGGCTTGTCGGCCACTACCCAAAGGAGTACGGGGGGAGCGGCTGGAGCATCCTGGAGCAGCTCATCCGCGCCGAGGCGGCAGGATACCATCATGCCCCAACAGGAGACATATTCGGCATCGGCATGTGTGGGCCTACCCTCATCGTAGTCGGAACAGAGGAGCAGAAGAAGGAGCACCTCCCCCCTATCTGCAGGGGTGAGAGATACTGGTGCCAGGGGTGGAGCGAGCCAAACGCAGGCTCAGACCTCGCTGCCCTCACAACAAGGGCGGTGAGGGATGGTGACGACTATATCATCAATGGACAGAAGACCTGGAACAGCGGGGCACACATTGCCGACTGGGCATTCATGCTCGCAAGGACAGACCCTGAGACAAAGAGGAGCCGGGGTATCTCCTACTTCCTGGTCGATATGAAGAGCCCTGGTATCACTGTAGTGCCACTCATAAGCATGGACGGCTCCCACCTATACAACGAGACCTACTACGATGATGTGAGGGTCCCGGCAAGGAACATGGTCGGAGAGGAGAACCAGGGTTGGGCGGTTACCAGGATGACCATGAACTTCGAGAGGTCAGGTGTAGGTGGGTTCGCCGGAAATATGGCAGACATCAAGGAGCTAGTCCAGTTCTGCAAGGAGACGAAGTGGAACGGAAAGACCCTCGCTGAAAACCCACTCATCCGCTCAAGGCTGGCACAGCTAGCTATAGAGACTGAGGCAGGAAGGGCACTCGCATACCGTATAGCATGGCTCCAGGAGACCGGTGGTATGGAGGCTATTGCGACCACTGCATGGATGGCATCATCAGGAAAGGTATACGGAAGCGAGCTATCACAGCGAGTGGCCGCCATTGCAGAGCAGATATTCGGCCTCTATGGACAGCTAATAAAGGGGTCAAAGTGGGCACCATTCAGCGGAAAGTATATCGCCGCCCATCAGATGAGCATGGGGGGAAACATCGCCGCAGGAACATCCGAGATCCAGAGGAATATGATCGCCTGGACAGGGCTTGGTCTTCCCAGGACAATATAAAACTATAAAAAATAATAAGGAGGGCATAACATGAACCTGGATTTCACTGAAGAGCAGGATATGCTGCGAACAGCGGCAAAGGACTTCCTTACGACGGAGTGCGATAAGACAATGGTGAGGCAGCTTGAGGAGGATGAGAAGGGCTACTCACCAGAGCTATGGAAGAAGATGGCCGACCTGGGATGGATGGGACTGATATTCCCAGAGAAGTACGGGGGAACCGAGATGGACTTCATGAGCCTCATCATCCTCTGTGAGGAGATGGGTAGAAATATCCTCCCCGGCCCATTCTTCTCCACCGTGGTCCTCTGCGGGAACGCTATCCTCGATTCGGGGACAGATGTGCAGAAGGATGAATACCTGACAAAGATCGCAAGTGGCGATATCATCATGTCCTGGGTCCAGACAGAGCCCACGAACACATGGGGTGCGGGGGGGATAGAGGTGAAGGCAGTAGCCGACAAGGATGATTTCGTCATAAATGGGACAAAGCTATTCGTGGCCGATGCTCATGTCGCCGACTGGATGATCGTGGTAACAAGGACAAAGGGCGGGGCCAAGCCCGAGGATGGGGTCACCCTATTCCTTGTAGATGCCAAGAGCCCGGGCATCACGGCCATCCCTCAGCCTACCGTAGGAATGGACAAGCTATGCGAGGTCAATTTTAAGGATGTAAAGGTTCCAAAGGGGAATATAATCGGGAAGCTGGATAAGGGCTGGGAGGTGGTGGAGAAGACCCTGCTGAAGGCCAGTACCTGTAAGTGCATTGAGAGCGTCGGTGCCATGCAGGCGACAGTCGATATGACCAATGCCTACATCAAGGACAGGGTGCAGTATGGTCGTCCACTGGCTGCCTTCCAGGTCCTCCAGTTCGATATGGCCAATGCCCTGATAAAGACCACTACACTAAGGGAGCTTACCTACCGTGCAGCCTGGGAGGCTGGTGAGGGGCTCCCCGAGGCCGCCACTGATGTTGCCATGGCCAAGAGCTGGATGAATGACACCTTTTACTGGGTAGTTGAGCGTGGGGTTCAGCTACATGGCGCAATCGGCACAACAAGAGACCATGACATGGGTCTCTACTACCGAAGGTCAAAGTGCGCTGAGTGTCAGTTTGGGGACTCCGATTTCCTGAAGGAAAAGATAGCAAAGGACATCGGCCTCTGATTGGAAATGACCCTTTTTTGGGGGCTGCCACCTTGGTGGCAGCCCCCAAATAGTATCGGGGGAATATAATGGATTGCATATTCTGCCGCATCATCTCAGGCGAGGCTCCCGGTGAGATAGTGTATCAAGATGATGAAGCCATCGCCTTCCGAGACATAAACCCCCAGGCACCAACCCACATCCTGATAATGCCAAAGTCTCACATCCCTTCCATTGCCGAGGTAGAGGACTATGGGCTTGTGGGGCGACTGGTAAATATCGCCAACGAGCTGGCGAAAAGGGAAGGGGTCGGGGAGAGGGGATACCGGCTGGTGATAAACTCGGGCCCGGAATCAGGCCAGGAGGTCCCTCACCTCCACATCCACCTCCTCGGGGGACGCGTCCTGGGGAGGCTGGGGTAGATGGAAAGGGTCGAGGGGAGGCTTGACCTTCTACCATCATGGCTCAGGGACCACTGCGAGAGGACCAGCATGGTTTGCCTTGAGCTTGCCTGTAGATTCGGCTGCGACCCCAAAAAGGCCCAACTGGCGGGCCTGGCCCATGACATAGCGAGGGCTATGAGTTCAGAAGAGCTCCTCTCCAGGGCAAAGGATTATGGCCTCGAAATCGGCTGGATCGAGAAGAGGGTCCCCATCTTGCTTCACGGCCCGGTTGGGGCCGAGATACTGAAGAACGAGCTTGGCATCACCGACGGCGAGATACTTCAGGCGGTTAGCTGCCACAGCACGGGGAGGGGTGGGATGTCGCTTTTGGACAAGGTTGTTTTCATCGGGGACAAGATCGAGCCAGGGAAAGACCTCTACCCCGGGATGGAAAGGGTGAGGCAACTTGCAGAAGGAAACCTCGACCATGCCCTCCTTGAATTTCTCAACCAAGAGATAGCCTCACTCATTGAAAATGGTGCCCTGATCCACCCGGCAACGGTGGAGGCCAGAAACGAGCTTGTCCTAAAGATAGACTAGCCTTTTTGTGTGCTTCGACGGGCAGTTGGCGGCACAAATATCCTCAGCTATACCTTTTTTAGCCCCAAACCAAGACCACAAATAGTGACATCCCCTCCTTGACTGATTAGAACATATGTGCTATTCTTGGGCAGATTCCCACTTGGGAGGAGAAGATGTGCACACTGATTGAGGCGATAGGCGATGGGAAATGGGAGCTTGCGGCCCTCTCGCTCATCATGGGAATGGTAAGGGTGAAGCTCGGTGATCCGGAGGTCTGGAGAGAATATGGCAAAGAGAAAGAAGAGTGAAAGGGAAAGCTTCTATACCCAGGCGGTGAGCGAGGCGGAGCGCCTGCTTCTCGATGAGGCGATGGAGATAGAGGGGCTTGATGAGGAGATCGCCCTCCTAAGGGTGAAGCTCTTAAGCGCCCTTTCGGAGCACCCTGAGAATACAGACCTCCTCATTAAGGGGGTGGGGATGCTGGTCAGGGCGGTGGGAACGAAGTATCGCCTGTCAAAGAAGGCCAGGGAGAACCTCACAGAGGCCATCACCGATGTCTTAAAGGAGATTGGTGGCGCACTATATCCTGAGGGATTCAATGGCACAGGAGCTTAAACAGACGATAAGGAAGCTGGCTAAAGGGGCCAAGGGGGAGAAGCCATCGGTTGATGTATCCCCTGGGTGCCCATTCGGTGCGGTGATGGATGAGAGGATCAAAGAGATAGAAAGGGGGATCGGGGAGCTGAAGTCAAGGCTATATGGACTTATCTTCCTTGTCATCGCAGGGGTGGTGGTAGAGATAATCACGAGGCTTTTGGGTTAGAGTCATGGCTATCACTCAAAAACTAAGGCCGTATCAAGCTGAGGTGGCGAGGGCCATCCTCAATAGCGTCCTCAATCGAAGAGGACTTACCTTCTCGGTTGAGATCTCAAGGCAGGGGGGCAAGAATGAGCTCTCGGCACAGCTTGAGGTCCTTCTATTAACCCTCTTCATCGGCATCGGCGGAAACCTTATTAAGTGCTCCCCAACATTCAAGCCGCAGACCTTGATCAGCATGATGAGGCTGAAGGAAAGGCTCAATGATGTCGGATATGCCGATCTCTGGGTTCCTGAGCTTGGCTATATGGTGAGACTGGGGAAGGCGAGGGGGGTCTTTCTCTCAGCAGATGAACAGAGCAATGTTGTCGGTCAAACCGCCCATATCCTCCTCGAGGTGGACGAGAGCCAGGATGTGTCCAGGGAGAAGTATACCAAGGAGTTCAAGCCTATGGGAGCGGCAACAAATGTTACCACCGCCCTCTATGGAACAACCTGGGATGACTCGACGCTTCTTGAGGAGGTAAAGCAGACCAACCTGGAGCTGGAGAGGAGGGATGGGATAAAGAGGCACTTCAGATACGACTGGCAGGAGGTAGCCAAATACAACCCGGATTACCTCCACTATGTCGAGGGGGAAAGGGAGAGGCTGGGGGAGAGCCATCCCCTTTTTCAGACCCAGTATGCCCTAAAGCCCATCCACGGCGGTGGCGGCTTCTTGAGCCCCCAGCAGAGGGCCCAGATGCAAGGAAGCCATCCCCGCTGCCATCAAAGGCAGGAAGGTCAAATTTATGTCGCCGGAATAGACCTTGCCGGGGAGGCGGAGGAGGGGGAGGATGCGGCACTCCGCGCCATAAGACCGGGGAGGGATTCCACCGTTGTCACCATAGGTGAGCTTGACTTCTCATTCTCAAATGAAGTGATAAGGGAGCCGAGGATAAGGATCGTGGAGCACTACTGGTGGACAGGAAAGCCCCACACCTCCCTCTACCCCCAGCTTGTGGACATATTGAAGAACCTCTGGGGATGTAGGAGGGTGGTTGTTGATGCCACCGGGGTCGGTGAGGGGGTGGCAAGCTTCCTTTCTAAAGCCCTGGGAAGGTCTGTGGTTGCCCCATTTCACTTCAGTCAACAGTCTAAATCAAGGCTCGGCTTTGAGCTCCTGGCAGCGATAAACTCTGGGAGGCTCAAGATGTACTTACAAGATGGCTCACAGGAATATCGCGAGTTCTGGAATGAGATGGAGAGGGCCAAGAGCACCTTCAGGGCAAATCAGACGATGAATCTCTTCGTAGAAGCCTCCCAGGGCCACGATGACTTCCTCTCAAGCCTGGCACTCCTGGTGGAGGCAGCACACTATGCGCCGAGATCGGCAAAAGGAAGGGCGAGAGATGGAGGAGTTTGAATATCGAGACGAAGGCTGCGAGCTTTTCCCCTCCTGCCTCTCTTGTCCCCTTCCTGTGTGCCGCTATGATGAGCCAAGGAGGAGGTGGGCAAAGGAGGCCAGAGACAGGGAGATATCGAGGCTCTACTACCAGGGGAAGAGCGCTGCGGAGCTCGCAAAAAGCTTCGGCGTGAGCAAGAGGACAATATACAGAATCATTGGGGAGTTTGAAAAAGGAGGTATCTCTTGAATAACCTTACTATTCCTCAGCAGATATCAAGAATGGACCTGGATCGCATGAGGGTCTATCGGGAGAACCTGGACTTCTATAACGGGCTTCAATGGCCTGGCGGCTATCGGCGCCGGGAGAGGCAGATAACATTCAACTATGCGAAGGTTTTCATCGACAAGGTAACGAGCTACCTGATGAGCGGGCTCAACTTCTCCGTCGAGCCCCGAGACACGACGCCTGAGGCAAGGGAGAGGGCGAGAGGGGCGGAGGAGGCCCTGTATAGGGTATACGATGCCAATAACCTGGAGCAGCTCGACTTCGATACCGAGCTCGACACCGCTATCCTTGGTGACGGCTGCTTCAAGGTTACCTGGGACCCCCAGGAGCACCGGGTAAGGGTATCGGCCCCTGATGTCCAGGGGCTATTTGCCTGGTGGGTTGGAGACGATGTCTCCAGGGTATGGCGGGTGTCATCGAGCTACCAAATATCTGCCGATGAGGTCGAGCTTCTTTACGGGGTAAGGGCACCAGGCCAGAAAAGGGAATTGACCGTGGTCGAGGTATGGACGGCAAGGGATTTTGAGCTCTGGATAGACAACGCCCTTTTTGAGCAAAAGCCAAACCCCTATGGCTTTATCCCGTTCGTCATCTATCCGAACCTGAGGGAGCCTAAGAAGTTCTGGGGGGTATCGGATATACCATCGATAAAGGAGCCGGCGAGGGAGCTTAACCGGGCACTCTCACAGCTCTCCATGATACTCGAGCTTTCCGGTAACCCCATCGCAGTCCTTGAGAATGTGGAGAATGCTGAGGACATCGCTGTCCAGCCGGGGGCTGTGTGGGA
>DAOWNJ010000147.1 GCA_030642645.1 Dehalococcoidia bacterium
GGGCTTGGCCTCTTTCTCCTCCTCAAGCGCTGGGCCAGGCAAAGTATGGAAAAACTGGTGCCCGAGGGGTGGCAGGAGCAACTGAAAAACATCCAGAAGGGGGTCACCTGGGCCATCACCGGCACTGGCGGGGTAATTCTAACGCTGGCGGTGGCAGCAGTTATTACTTCACGCTACGGCATAGACATTGTGCCAGCCCTGGAGGGGGTAGGTGGCTGGCTTCTGGAGCACGGCATCCTTATTCTGGTCATCATCATCCTCTCGTATCTAGCCTACGCCGTGGCCAGGGCAACGGTGCCCCGGCTGATTGAGAGGTCGGTTACAGTAAGGGGCAAAGGGCGCCGTGCCCGAGAGGAGCTAGCCAAGAGAACACATACCCTGAGCAGCGTCATTACCCCCACTGTCGGGGTATTTATCGGCATCGTTGCCGTATTTATGATACTCTCCGAGGTAGGAGTGGATATCGCTCCCCTCCTCGCCGGCGCCGGGGTCATTGGTATCGCCCTGGGTTTTGGCACCCAGAGCCTGATTAGAGACCTCCTGAGCGGGTTCTTTATTCTCCTCGAGGACCAGTACCGGAAAGGCGACTGGGTGAGTATCGCCGGGGTCGACGGCCTGGTGGAGGAGGCCAACCTGAGGCGAACTGTGCTCCGTGACTTTAATGGGACCGTCCACACCATACCCAACGGGGAGGTTAAGGTAGCCAGCAACTACACCAAGGACTGGGCCCGGGTCAACCTGAATATCCCCGTAGCCTATGGGGAAGACCTGGAGCGGGTGATGGAGATTATAAACAGGGTTGGCCAGGAACTCACCGAAGATGAGCATTTTGGCCCCTTGATAACAAGCGCTCCGAAAGCGCTCCGAGTGGAGAACTTCGCCGACTCGGCTATCGAGATAAAGGTTCTGGGTGAGACCAAGCCCATGCAGCAGTGGGCAGTGACCGGGGAACTGAGGATGAGAATTAAGAAAGCCTTTGATAACGAGGGAATTGAGATTCCCTGGCCGCATATTAAACTATATTTTGGTGAAAGCGGGGGAGCAGACCTCGCATGTAAGTCCTGTGCTCACATCAGCCCGCCGGGCAGTAAGTTCTGCAGCAATTGCGGCGCCAGGCTCGGCTCTTAGCAGGTATACCTAATTGATTTTCTATATCAGCTTACTGATATCCTTATCTTCAAAACCGACTACTTTCAGCATAGTTTAGCGAAGCCCTGAATCCGCGAAGGGATGAGGTGTTTACCCCCTCATCAACCGTTTCAGGCACCTTCCCCTTAGTATATTATGTATCTGCCAGTAACTCTCGTCAAGTGCCTCCCGAAAAACGCTGGAATCAGAGCGAAATGACCCTATACCGGATTATTTCCTCCTCGCGGCCAACACTCTTTCCTTCGGGATAATTGTCCTTAATGACATCCCCTCCTGGCTGGTCTCCCCAAACAGGTTTGCGATGTTGTCACCCCTTAGGTCGGCGCAAATCGAAGGTACACCCGTTGCCCCTCATAAGGCGACCTTGATGCTTTGCCCCGATGGCACCAACAAAATGGGCTCTAAGATAATTATGCAGGTAGCTATTCACTAAACCAGATATAGGTACTCCCCACAAAATCCTGGATTTTGTGGGGAGTAGATAGCCACAAGATTCCCTTGGGATGGTTCAGCTCATAGGATGGACAAATACCTCTTGAGTTCATAGTCAGTTACCTGGCTACGGTAGTTGTCCCACTCTATCCTCTTGTTCTTGATGAAGGCATCAAAAACATGGTCACCAAGAGCTTTTCGCACTAATTCACTCTTTTCAGTCACCTGGATAGCCTCCCACAGGCTGGCAGGTAGAGTTCCTATCCCTCTCGCCTTTCTCTCATCATCACTCATCGCATACACATTCTCTTCTATTGGCTCAGACATCTCATATTTCTTTTCAATCCCCTCCAGCCCGGCAGCCAGCATCACACTAAAGGCAAGATAAGGATTGCAAGCTGGGTCGGGAGACCTGAATTCTACTCTGGTAGCATTCTCATTCCCCGGCTGGTATTCAGGAACCCTGACCAGGTCAGCTCGATTCCTCCGTGCCCA
>DAOWNJ010000046.1 GCA_030642645.1 Dehalococcoidia bacterium
CAGGATAAACCAGATAACCCACTGGCTTACCATCCCCCTTGCTGCCCTTCAGGGATATGGTATGGTTGTGACCCTGCAGCACTATAACCCACCGGTTATCGGCAGCTTATCCACCATCACCCTCTTCACCACCGTCCTCACCATGACCGCAGGGACCATGTTCCTTGTCTGGCTGGGTGAGCGCATCACCGAAAGAGGCATTGGGAACGGTATATCGATAATCATCTTTGGCGGCATCCTCGCCGGGCTCCCCGGGAACCTCCGAATGATCTACATGATGACCGGGTGGGGGGGGCTCATTGGGCTCCTCATCCTGATGGTAGCCATCGTCCTCCTCATCGTCTTCGTCATCGAGGCATATCGGCGCATCCCGGTCCAGTACTCCAGGAGCGTATTCAGGGGGGGGAAGATGTACCGGCAGGGTGGGGCAACCCACATCCCATTGAGGGTGAATATGGCGGGGATGATACCCCTTATCTTCGCCATGTCGATGATGATATTCCCCGGGATAATCGCCAGCTACTTCGCCAACTATCCGGCTACCTACGGCATCGGGGCGAATCCCAATTTCGGCGACTGGGTGGTGCGTATCTTCAGCCCCGGTGCTTTTGCCGGCGGCGCAATATACTGGATATTATACTTTGTGCTTGTCATCGGTTTCAGTTTCTTTTATACTATGGTTATATTCCAGCAGCAGGACATGGCTGAGAACCTTAAAAGGCAGGGGGGCTTCATCCCTGGGATCCGCCCCGGGAAGCCCACTGAGCAGTACCTTAACCGGGTGGTCAACCGCATAACATGGGGGGGTGCCCTCTTTCTTGCGTTTATCGCTATTACCCCCCTCCTCTCTCGGCTGATAGTAGGTAGCGAGGTTGCTGGTGGACAGGGGCTCATGATCGTCACCAGCATGGGGCTACTCATCATGGTAGGGGTGGCGCTTGATACCATGAGGCAGTTGGAGGCACAGCTACTTATGCGCCAATATGAGGGCTTTTTGAGGTAGGATTGCGTATAGTTCTTCTTGGGGCGCCAGGTGCAGGAAAAGGGACCCAGGCACAGGCCATCGTGAGGAGGCTGGGGGTTCCACACATAGGATCAGGGGCTCTCCTCAGGGGGGCGCTGGAGAGGGGGGACGAGATAGGTTTCCTGGCCAAGCCATATATGGACAGGGGGGAGCTTGTCCCCGATGATGTGGTCGTGGGGATGATACGGGAGCGCATAAAGGCGCCTGATTGTGAGCGGGGCTTCATTCTGGAGGGGTTCCCCAGGACCATAGCGCAGGCTAGGACGCTGGATAGGGCACTTGAAGGAGAGGGAGAGGCTATCGATAAGGTGGCATACATAAAGGTCTCACTAAGTGAGCTCGTGAGGAGGCTCGGCGGGCGCTGGATATGCCGCAACTGTCAGAAGCCATATCATGTCCTCTTCTCCCCACCAAGGGTTGAGGGGAGGTGCGATGTCTGCGGCGGGGAGCTTTATCAGCGCCCCGATGACACCGATTACACGGTTAGAAGGAGGATCGAGATCTATCTCGATTATATGCCCCGGGTCACCGAATACTACTCAGTTGATGGGAAGCTAATGGAGGTGGACGGGGAGCAGGGTATCAAAGAGGTTCAGAGGGAGCTATTTTGGGCTCTGGGAGTGGAAGATGAAGGGAATAGTGATTAAATCACCATCTGAGATCGGGGTCATGCGCCAGGCGGGGAGGATCGTTGCCCTCACCCTGGGGATTCTGGCGAGAGAGGTGAGGCCTGGGATGAGGACCGCTGAGCTTGATGCCATTGCCCAGAGGGAGATAGAGAGGCAGGGGGCAAAGGCATCGTTTAAGGGATACCGCGGCTTTCCGGCCAGTGTCTGCGTATCGGTAAACGAGGAGATAGTTCATGGTATCCCCGGGGAAAGGGTGATCGAGGAGGGGGACATTGTATCCCTGGACCTGGGTGCTATATTTGGTGGCTTTCACGGGGATTCCACTGTAACTGTGGGGGTGGGGAGGATCTCCCCTGAGGCAGCGAGGCTTATCGAGACAACAAGGGGGGCGCTTGAGGCTGGGATCGATGCCGCCAGGGATGGTGCCTACCTTGGTGATGTATCAGCGGCCATCCAGAATTATGCCGAATCCAGGGGGTATTCGGTTGTCAGGGAGTATGTAGGTCATGGCATCGGCAGGGAGCTTCATGAGGACCCCCAGATCCCCGACTTCGGCGCTCAGGGGACTGGCCCGATCCTGAGGAGGGGGATGACCCTGGCCCTTGAGCCAATGGTCAATATCGGGGGGTGGCGCACAAGGGTGCTGGATAATAACTGGACGGTGGTGACCGCCGATGGGAGCCTATCGGCACACTTCGAGCACACCATCGCCATCACTAATGGAACTGCCGAGATATTGACTGCTCCTTAATAAGAAGGAAGGATATGCCTAAGAAGGATGCTATAGAGATTGAGGGGAAGGTTACGGAGGCACTCCCAAATGCCATGTTCCGTGTTGAGCTCGCGAATGGCCATAAGGTGCTGGCCCACATCTCGGGGAAGATCAGGCTCCACTTCATAAAGATATTGCTCGGTGACAGGGTGCTTGTAGAGCTATCCCCTTATGACCTGTCGAGGGGAAGGATTACATACCGTTTCAAATAATTTAGGGTGGAAGGGAGGCAGCTGTGCTAAAAAAGCCCTTCGGAACTTTTTCAGCACAGCTAAAATAGGAGGACAAGATGAAGGTGCAGGCTTCAGTAAAGCCAAGATGTGATAAGTGTAAGGTGATAAAGAGGAGAGGGGTTGTAATGGTGATATGTGAGAATCCTAGGCACAGGCAGAGGCAGGGGTGAGGCATGGTGAGGGTAGTCGGGGTTGATATACCCAACGATAAGCGGGTAGAGGTATCGCTCCAGTATATCTATGGCATTGGCCCTTCCCTGAGCCGAAGGCTGCTCTCCCAGAGCGGGGTAAACCCTGATGTCAAGACAAGGAACCTCACTGATGAGGAGCTGAGCCGAATCAGGGAGATTATCGATAAGGAGTACAAGGTCGAGGGGGTCCTGAGGAAAGAGGTAAACGTTAATATAAGGAGGCTGGTCGACATCGGCTGCTACCGTGGAATAAGGCACCGAAGGGGGCTTCCGGTCCATGGTCAGAGAACCAAGACGAATGCCCGCGCAAAGAGAGGGCCTCGTAAGACGGTTGCCGGTAGGCGCCGAGCTGTGGCCAAGAAGTAGGAGAGATGCCAAGGAAAAGAGAGAGAAAATCCATACCGCGTGGGAGAGCATACATCCACTCCACGTTCAATAATACCATCATCACCCTCACCGACCCATCGGGCAATGTTATTGCATGGGGAAGCTCCGGGACAGCAGGGTTTAAGGGGTCAAGGAAGGGGACTCCATATGTCGCACAGCTCGCTGCCCAGGATGCGGCCCGAAAGGCAATGCAGCATGGGCTCAGGCAGGTTGATGTGTTCATGAAGGGCCCGGGGAGCGGCAGGGAGGCGGCAATCCGCACCCTTCAGGCATCGGGGATCACCGTCACCGGGATCACGGATATTACCCCGATACCCCATAATGGTTGTCGCTCCCCGAGGAGGAGGAGGATATAATTATGGCACGCTACACAGGGCCTGCATGCAGGTTATGTCGACGGCAGGGGGAGAAGCTTATGCTCAAGGGGGAGAGGTGTCTTGGCCCTAAGTGTGCCATGGAGAGGCATAGCCCTCCACCAGGCCAGGTGGTCTCCAGAAGGCGAAGGATATCCGATCGCGGGATCCAGCTCAGGGAGAAGCAGAAGGTTCGGCATAGCTACGGGGTCCTTGAGCGACAGTTCCGCAAGTACTTCGACGAAGCGGAGAGGAGGCCTGGGATCACGGGGGAGAACCTCCTCAGGGTGCTGGAGACGAGGCTTGATAATGTGGTCTATCGCCTTGGATTCGCTGATTCCAGGAGGCAGGCTCGCCAGCTTGTTCGCCATGGCCACATCACCCTCAATGGAAGAAAGACAGATATACCGTCCTGCCTCGTTAGGGTGGGCGACGAGATCGGATGGGTGGAGGGGAGTACCAGGAAAGAGCCCTATAAGAGGTTTGTCGCCACTATTGAGAGGAGGACGACCCCCAAATGGTTGAGCCTTGATGAAAATATGTCGGGTCGTGTAATCTCGCTCCCGGAGCGAAGCGACATTGATATCAGGTTTGATGAGAAGGCGATTGTAGAGTATTACTCCAGGTAGCCTGAGGAGGATACCTTGATATCCGATATCGTTTTACCCAAGATAGATTGTGTGGAGACGAGCGATACATATGGGAAGTTCGTCGCCGAGCCCCTTGAGAGGGGTATTGGTACCACCATTGGAAACGCCCTGAGGAGGGTCCTTTTAAACTCTCTCCCTGGGGCAGCGGTGACCTGGGTGAAGATCGATGGGGTGGAGCACGAGTTCTCCACCATCCCCCATATGAAGGAGGACGCTATCGAATTCCTCCTCAACGTTAAGGAGATAAGGCTGCGCCCTCTCGTCGAGCGACCTGGCACCATTTACCTGGATGTGGAGGGGGAGGGGCGTATCTCTGCCGGGGATATCAACCCTTCGGCAGAGTTTGAGGTGGTAAACCCGGAGCTCCACCTGGCTACCCTGGACTCGCCTGAGGGGAGGCTCATTTGTGAGTTTAGGGTGGAGCTGGGGAAGGGATTCCGAGTGGCGGCGAGGACGGATGGACTATCCATAGGGGTAATCCCTGTAGGCGCCATCTTCACCCCAACAAAGAGGGTCAACTATAGCATCGAGCCAACAGGGATTGGGCTGGAGCCAAGCTATGAGAGGCTTATCATGGAGGTTTGGACTGATGGGACCATATCCCCAATGATGGCGGTGAGCGAGGGCGCTGAGATACTGATCGAGCAGCTCTCCCTCTTTCGTGATCTGGCCAAGGCCCCAGCGGAGGGGGCTCTGGAGGAGCCTCGCCACCTCCTCATCCCTGCCGAGCAATATAATATGCCTATCGAGAAGGTGGGGCTCTCGGTCAGAACCCTCAACTGCCTGAGGAGGGGGAATATATCCACGGTTGGAGGGTTGGTGGAGAAGAGTGAGGCGGAGCTACTGGAGATCAGAAACCTGGGTTATAAATCTCTGGAGGAGATCCATGATGTCCTTAAGGTGCTCGATATCGAGTTCCCAAGGGGTGAGAAGTGAGGCATCGCGTCGCCGGCAGGAAGCTGAATATGGATTCCGCTCACCGCATGGCGCTATACCGAAACCTGGTGACTGATCTCCTCAGGTATGAGAGGATAACAACCACTGAGGCGAAGGCCAAGGAGATAAGGGGGATGGCGGAGAGGATGATCACCCTTGGAAAGGAAGAGAGCCTCCATTCCAGACGACAGGCTCAAGCATTCATCTATGATAAGAGGGTGTTGGAGAAGGTGTTCCTCACCCTCGCCCCAAGGTATGCCGATCGCCCTGGGGGCTATACCCGCATCACAAAGCTTGGGCCACGCCTCGGAGATAGTGCCCCAATGGTCAGGATAGAGCTTCTGTGAATGGGGAAGGTTGTACTGGTTATCGAGTATGATGGGACGGAATATCACGGGTTTCAGTTGCAGGAGGGTGCCCCAACAATACAGGGGGAGGTGGAGAGGGCGATCCAGAGTCTCACTGGAGAGAGGGTTCGTATCGCAGGGGCGGGGAGAACCGATGCCGGTGTCCATGCCAGGGGGCAGGTTGTGGCATTTGTGACAGAATCCACCCTCCCCCCGGAGACCATGGTTAGGGGGCTTAACTTTTACCTGCCACAGGATATTGCGGTCAAGAAGGCCCGCAGGGTCGCTGATAGCTTCAATGTAAGGAGGGATGCCCTGAGGAGGGAATATCGTTATCTTATCCTAAACAGCCAGACCCCTTCGCCGCTCTGGCACAGGTATGCCTGTCTCGTCTCAAGGCCGCTATCGGCGGAGGCTATGGATGAGGCCGCTGGGGCGCTCGTTGGAAGGAAGGATTTCGCCTCATTCACCGGGGCTTATAAGGGAAGCACGGTGCGAACAGTATATAATGCAGGGGTGAGGCGCAAGGGTGATCTTGTGAGTTTCGATATGGCTGCCAACTCATTCCTTCCCCATCAGGTGCGAAACACCGTAGGTGCACTTGTGAGTGTGGGGCTTGGGAGGGTGAGCATTGGGGAATTTTTGGGGATATTGATGTCAGAGAGCCCTGGCGCTTGTGGCCCCGCCGCCACACCCCGTGGCCTTTATTTAATGAAAGTGAGCTATCCTGATATTGAGGAACAAGATTCATGAAGACATACGCCACCAGAGAGTCAGATATTGAGCGAACCTGGCGTGTTATCGACGCTGATGGGAAGGTCCTGGGGAGGCTCTCATCTCAGGTTGCGCACCTCTTGATGGGGAAGCATAAACCTATATACTCCCCTCACCTCGATACCGGTGATTATGTAATCGTAGTAAATGCGGCGAGGGTGAGGGTGACCGGGAGGAAGGCCGAGCAGAAGGTATACTATCGGCATTCTGGCTACCCCGGTGGACTTAAAAGAACCACCTATGCTGAGATGATGAAGGCCCACCCCGAAAGGGTGATCGAGCATTCTGTGAAGGGGATGCTACCCCACAATCGGCTTGGGGCCAGGATGTTCAGGAAGCTTAGGGTCTATGAGGGTGGGTTGCACCCCCACAGGGCCCAGGTGAAGGAGAAGGCCCTTGAGTGAGGCATATTTCTATGGGACAGGGAGGCGGAAGACCGCGGTCGCCAGGGTGAGGCTCTTTCCGGGGAAGGGGGCCATAATCGTAAATGAAAAGCCGTTTGAGGAGGCCTTCGGGAGGCTAGTCCATAAGAGGGCCATCATCCTGCCGCTTCAGGTTACCAACACCCAGGACAGATTCGATGCCTCGATAAAGGTTTTGGGGGGTGGGGTATCGGGGCAGGCCGGTGCCATAAGTCATGGCATTGCCAGGGCGCTTGTCGCCTCAGATGAGAGCCTCAAGTCCACTCTGAGGGGCTATGGGCTTCTCACAAGAGACTCAAGGGTGAAGGAGAGGAAAAAGCCGGGGCTCAGGCGCGCCCGAAAGGCGAAGCAGTATACCAAGAGGTGATTATTCCTCACCAAGCCTCCCCTTCAGATAGTCGATGGCACTCACTGGTGATGGGTCGACCTCGTAAAGCATCGCCAGATAATAGCTCACATAGTCGCCGAGAAGGACAAGGCTCATCATCTGAGCGAGTGGGCTCTCCCCCCTTGAGGTAACCATCTCATATCCAATCCCCGATTGGTTTAAGAGCTCCCCGGTGATCTTATACCTGGCCAAGATGCGCTCATGGAGGGATGTGGACGATAGCATGACCACAAAGGCCTCTTGACTTGCCCATTTTGGGAAGCGGTAGCCAACGACAGAGTTGTGATTGAGCTCGGGGAATACCTCATAGAACGAGTGGCTTTTGCTATTTTCATTGAGCTGTGTCTTCCAGCGGCGGGCAACATCGGAGAGTATGCCCGCTCCATATATCACAGGCAAATGGTCAAATAGCCTCATTGCCAGGC